>JBJOKU010000110.1:0-5464 GCA_046045925.1 Pseudomonadota bacterium | reverse complement strand
TGGCGAGTGATCGCTGGTATTTCTACCGCTTCATGGTGGGCGGCGGCTCGCAAGGCACGGGCAACGATTGGGTTAGCCCGGTGGGGCGCACGCGCACCTTTCCCACGCCCGACGCGCGGGTGAATCGCCTGCGGCTGGCTTATGCCTCTTGCCAGCGCTGGGAAACCGGCCACTGGGCCGCGTGGAAACACATGGCCAGCGAAAACCTCGACATGGTTCTGTTTTTGGGTGACTACATCTACGAATACCCCATGGTTGCCGGGCCAGTGCGCCGCGCTGCTTCGGGCTGGGTGTTCACGCTCGACGGCTACCGGGATCGCTACGCGCATTACAAGGCCGAGCCCGAGTTGCAGGCCGCTCACGCTATGTGTCCGTGGATCGTGACATGGGACGACCACGAGGTGCAAAACGATTACGCAGGCCCGCACATGGGCTTTGCCCGCAACGAGGAGGGCTCGCACCCGCGAGGTTTTGCGGGCCGGCGTGCCAATGCGTATCAGGCCTATTACGAACACATGCCGCTGCGGGCATCGGTGCTCACGCGTGCGCTCCAGGGCCTGGCCGACGGCTCCGAAATGCGCATTTACGGGCAAGTGAGTTTTGGGCAGCTTGCGCGCTTGTATTGGGTGGACAACCGGCAATACCGCGACGATCAGGTTTGCACCTTCCTGGGCGGACTCACCGGCAACAAAGGCAACGGGTTTGATCCCGCCAAATGCCCTGAATGGAGCAACCCCAAACGCACCATGCTTGGCTACGAACAAGAGGCTTGGTTGGCGAGCGCCTTTGCGCAGTCGGGCAACACATGGAACGTTCTTGGGCAACAGACGGTGTTTGGGCGTTTTGACAGTCGTCCCGGCCCGGGCCAGAGCTTCTGGAACGATGGCTGGGACGGATACCCCTTTGCCCGTGACCGCCTGATTGCAGGCATGCAGAAAGCCCGCCTTCGCAACCCGGTTGTGCTGGGGGGCGATATTCACGAAAACTGGGTTGGCCATGTCAAGGCCGATTACGAAAACCCCGCCAGCTCCAATATCGGCGTGGAGTTTTGCGGCACCGCCATCAGCAGCCGCTCCAACGGCAATGGCAAGACGCAGATGCGGCTTGCAGAAAACCCACATTTTGTTTTTGGTGATGCCGAGAAAAAGGGCTACGGCGTGGCCGAGTTCACGCCAGGCCAACTCACCACCACACTGCGCGTGCTCGACGATGTGCGCAACCCGGACGCAAAGCTGGAAACCATCGCCAGTTTTGTCGTGGAGCAGGGCACAAGCTCGCTACAGCGCACGAGCTGAAGATGAGTCCACCCCGGAGCCAACCTTCAAGGAAGCCGCCAATTTCAGTGTACAATCTGAGGCTCACGGAATGTAGCGCAGCCTGGTAGCGCACTTGCATGGGGTGCAAGGGGTCGCGAGTTCGAATCCCGCCATTCCGACCATACAAAAAAACCCGGTTCACGAAAGTGTCCCGGGCTTTTTCTATTTCAGCATCTCGCATACCGCTTGTGCGACTATAGGCGCTTCCCCAACAGCCACCACATCAATCACAACCTCTAGTTCTTGTGGGGAGCGTCCATATATGCCAGTTAGACAGCTGCTTTGTACGCATACCAAATCAAAGCAGATGCAAGTGACAGCGAAATCCAGCCAGGATGGCGGCCTTTGGTTCCAATAAGCACCAACATGCCACCAGCTAAGCAAGCAATGGCAATAGAGGAAACGAGTTCATGCGCACTCAACGGAGCGCCGATACCCACCTTATACACAGCGAGGGCGAATACTAGGCCGAATATGCTCGTAAGATGCCAGCTAGCCCAGAGAATTCGGACGTTTCTTTCCTTCAATGGCGGCGCGCTCATACTTGGGACAATGCGCCCTTCACTAAGCTTGCGGAAGATCATGACCTCACCGATAACCGAATGTGCCAGTGCCGTAAGTACTAATATCAAACTTGCTGCGATATACAAAATTTGCACTACTGTTCCCCAAAAGTATGCCGAAGCGGTCTAACAATTAAATTCAGTGGCACCGGAGCGAAGCGTAGGGCGGGCCAGCACGCATCGCACGATGGACGATCCACAGCAATACCTGCTTAGATGTGTACATCTTTGCCCGCCAGCATATTCCAGAGCTGCTCTTCCTTGGTTTTTTCAAATCCGCATGGTTCAGTTGCATGAACTGGATTAGCCCAGGTACTGAACAACATGTCCCAAAGTGGGAGACCATAATTTTGAGCATGATGATTATGGCGATGATGTACCCGATGCATTTCCGGTCGTTGAACTAGGTAGCCAAGCCAATGCGGCGTACTGATATTACCGTGTGCCAAGTAGTTAACTGCACCTGCGTAGAAAACTCCCCACGCTGCTCCTTGCGCGTTGAGTCCTAGAATCGAGAAAGCCACAACGCCTGAAATGAACGTACTTGCGAGAAAGTCCAATGGGTGTGCGTAATTGGCCGTAAGCACCTCAATGCGGGAGGGACTGTGATGAAGCTGGTGGACTATCCGCCATGCGATTGCATTTGAGTGCTCAAACCGATGCCACCAGTACACGAAAAAACTTGCTACGAAGAACGAAACCATTCCAAGGACTGCAGAAGACATACTCTCAGGAAGTTTGAAAAGTGGCGATATCGCGAGCCAATCATTCAGGAGATATGCCGCACCGAAGGCTACTATCAATTGAAATAAATTGATCGCACCTGCTCTTAGGATCCAAGCGAGGTCAAGTCTCCTGCTTACGCTTGGACAACACGTTTCCAAAACGTACAACACACCGAATACAACAAATAGCACCCAGTTGACTAAGGTATCCATATTCAACGGCTAACAATCAGCGTTTATCTGTCGCGAACGCAAGTTGGTGCGAAGCGGTGAGGCCGTGTTCGGCAGATGAGCCCAGTTGAACTGAAGCGCCGCCCAAGCGTTCAGGAGCGACACTGGCGGCGAGTGGGGGTGGCGTAGCGGGCATTGTTTGTCGCTCTCTGTTGATCTGGGGTCATTATGACCAAGCAGTTCCCGTTTGATCAAGTTGCTGGAGGCATTTGTCACCCCTCGATCGCGCGGTCTAGGCTTGTGTAGTTTTGGTTTTGCGCTTCTGATGCACCTCAGACCGCTCTGGGCAGCGTCTGTCTCTGGCTGTTTGTTGCCTCGCTGCTTCATGACCGGCGTGACCGTCTAAGTAAAACCCCTGATGCAATAATTTCCTGTAATTATGGAAAATTATGGCCATCATGGCATCGCAAAACCTCAAGCTCGTTCACAACTCCCTGCATGAAGAGGTGGCGGATCGTTTGCGCGAAAAGATCTACTCGGGCGAGCTGGCGCAAGGCGCTTACATTGACGAGGCCCAGTTGTGCGAGTCGATGGAAATTTCGCGCACGCCGCTGCGTGAAGCGCTCAAGGTGCTGGTGTCAGAGGGGCTGGTGCGGCACGAGCCCCGGCGCGGCTGTTTTGTGTATGAGGTCACCGAGAAAGACCTTGACGACATCTTTCCCGTGATTGCCCTGCTGGAAGGGCGTTGTGCGCATGAGGCGGCGCTGAACGCCACGGCAGCCGATGTGCAGGCCCTGGAGGAAATGCATGCCCAGCTTCAAGAGGCGGCTGGGCAGGGGCAGATCAACCGCTACTACGACATCAACTACACCATTCACGAGGCCATCATTACCCTGGCCGACAACCGCTGGCTGGCCCAGACCATTGCAGATTTGCGCAAGATTTTGAAGCTGGCCCGCTTGCAGTCTTTGCATGCGCCGCAGCGCTTGGCCCAGAGCCTGAGCGAGCACATGAGTGTGTTTGCCGCCATCAAGGCGCACGACCCGCAGGGTGCGGAAGTGGCCATGCGCACGCACCTGACACGCCAGCGCGATGCCTTGCGCGAGCTGGCCCGCGCCAAACGCTGGAGGGCCACCTCATGAACGCTGCCAACTGGTTGGCCAGGCGCTGGACGGGCTTGCGTGCAGGGCGTAACAGGCAGGCGTTGTCAAAAATCGCTGAAGCGGCAAATGAGGCCAACGCGGCCAGCTCGCAGGCGGAGTCAGCCTTGCCCTCATTCATGCAGCGGCGCAGCATGGACGAGCGTCTGAAATCGCGCAAGCGGCACGACGGCGAAGCCCTCAGCCAGGCCCAGTTGCAAAACCTGGCGGAGCAGTTGCGTGCCGTGAACGACCGGCGCATCAGCGAGGTGGAGGCCGGGCGCCGCGCGCAGGCTGTGGCCCATTGGTACGCAGCGGCAACTGAGGCCGCCCGCATGGACATGTGGTACCTGCTGAGCGAAAAATTCGGCACCGACATGGACACCGTTCGCACCGCCCGCGAACAGTGGGAGAGCGCCCCCGACGCCGCTGCCGCCGCACGTGCCGAGATGCGCATGCGCAAGGCGCTGGAATCGCCCCGCGCCCGCTTGTTGCAGCGCTTCGCGGTGTTTGATGGCGGCGTGCGCTTTCTGGTGGATTTGCGTGCCGAGCTGCTGGCCCACACCCGCGAACACCCGGCCCTGCAATTGCTCGACGCCGAACTGGAGGCCATGTTCTCCACCTGGTTTGATGTGGCCTTTCTGGAGCTGCGCCGCCTGAGCTGGGACAGCCCGGCCTCGCTGATCGAAAAGCTCATCAAGTACGAAGCGGTGCACGACATCCGCAGTTGGGCCGACTTGAAAAACCGGCTCGACAGCGACCGCCGCTGTTACGGCTTCTTTCACCCCCGGTTGAAGGACGAGCCACTCATCTTTGTGGAGGTGGCCTTCACCTCGGAGGTGGCCGCCAGCATCACGCCGCTGCTCGATGAATCGGCTGCTGCGACCGATTTGAAAAAATCGAACACGGCGATTTTTTACTCCATCAGCAACACGCAGAAGGGCTTGCGCGGGGTGAGCTTTGGCGATTCGCTGATCAAGCGCGTGGTCGAGACATTGCGCGGCGAGTTCCCCAAGGTGAAGACCTTCGCCACGCTCTCGCCCATTCCCGGCTATCGCAAGTGGTTGCAGAGCCACCTGCCATTTCTCGTGAAAGACTTGCCCGAGTCAACTAGAAAGAAAGTGCAAAGCCAGCTCCCGCAAGCCCCGGCCAGTGAGGATGCATTGGCAACCCCGGCATGGCTAGCTTGGCTGGACGACCATGCCAATGACCCGCAAGATGGGCTGGCCAGTGAGTTGCTGCTCCATTGGGCGGCGGTCTATCTGGGGCGCAGCATGAGCGAAGGCCTGCCCACCGACCCGGTGGCCCGGTTTCACCTTGGCAATGGGGCGCGGGTAGAGCGCCTCAATCCAGATGCCGATCCTTCGGCCAAGGGCAAGAGCCAGTCCTTTGGCCTGATGGTGAATTACCTCTATGACCTCAAGCGCATAGATGACAACAGGGCTCAGCTCGGGCAGGGAAAAATTGCAATCAGTTCAACGATTGCACAGTTGATCAAGTCCATTCAAGCATGACAGGAGACACACATGAAGTTCACGCGTTACACTTTC
>JBJOKU010000109.1:0-5522 GCA_046045925.1 Pseudomonadota bacterium | reverse complement strand
GACGACATTGAGAACTACACCAACCGCTCGCCCTGGCCCACGTTGCACTTGATTCGCGAGGCCAGCATCGACCGTGCTGTGGCCGCCTTTCCCGATGCCGCAGACATCTACGAGCGCAACATGTCTGTGTTGCGCCAGTTGGGCCACGAGGGCTGGAAGAAGCTGATGTCATGAGTGAGCAAGCACCAGACGCATCAACGACCGTTCAGACTGCGCTCATCGAAGACCTTTTGCGGGGCTTCGCCCGTGTGGCCATCATCGGCGGCGGCCCGGCCGGGCTGATGGCGGCTGAAGTGCTGTCGCAATCACAGGCGGCGAAGGCGGGCCAACTGCAAGTCGATCTGTTTGATGCCATGCCCTCGGTAGGGCGCAAGTTTTTGCTCGCAGGTATTGGCGGCTTGAACCTCACGCACTCTGAGGGTTTCGATGCGTTCTGTTCGCGCTTTGGTGCGCGTGCGCCGCAAGTGCGCGAGTGGTTGCAAGCTTTCACGCCCGACGATTTGCGTCGCTGGGCCGAGGGCTTGGGCATTGCCACTTTCGTGGGCACATCGGGGCGCGTGTTTCCCACCGACATGAAGGCCGCACCCTTGCTGCGCGCGTGGCTGCATCGCTTGCGCAGCGCGGGCGTGCGTTTTCACGCGCGGCACCGTTTCGAGGGGTGGGAGGCAGGCCAAACCTTGCGCATCCATGGCCCGCAAGGTGCGCAGCTGGTGCAAGCGGATGCCGTGGTGCTCGCGCTTGGTGGTGCGAGCTGGGCGCGGCTGGGCAGCGATGGCGTTTGGGTGTCGTGGGTGCAAGCCGCTGGTGCGCAAGTGACCCCGCTGCAAAGTGCCAATTGCGGCTTTGATGCCGCAGGCCGCGAGGGGCACGGTTGGAGCGCCGTGCTGCAAGACAAATATGCGGGCCAACCTGTCAAGCCGGTGGCCTTGCACTTCAACGATTCGCAGGGTCAGGTGTTCGAGCGGCAGGGCGAATTTGTGTTGACGCAAACGGGTGTCGAGGGCAGTTTGATTTACGCGGTCTCCAGCCTCTTGCGCGAAGAAATCAATCGCAGCGGTGAGGCCACCCTTCACCTCGATTTGCTGCCGCAGCACAGCGCAGACCAAGTGCTGCGTGAAGTGAGTCATCCGCGTGGCAGCAAGTCGCTCTCCAGCCATTTGAAGAGCCGTCTGGGTTTGCAGGGCACGCGCATGGCCCTGCTCAACGAACTGCTCAGCAAAGACGAGATGCACGACAGCGCCGCGCTCGCACAACGCATCAAACGCCTGCCCGTGCGCCTGCTGCGCCCGCGCCCCGTGAACGAAGCCATCAGCACTGCCGGGGGCGTGGCTCTCGAATCACTCACGGCCGGGCTGATGTTGAACGCCAAGCCCGGCGTGTTCTGCGCCGGCGAAATGCTCGACTGGGAAGCACCCACCGGCGGCTACCTGCTCACAGCGAGCATGGCCAGTGGCCGGGTGGCTGCCAGCGGCGTGCTCGCGCATTTGCGACTCGCTTGACCCCCAGGCTAAAGTACAGACCGCCCATGAAAAAACACAACACCCCGGCGCTCGACCCCGCCATTGCGCAGTCTGGCTTGAACACCGAATTGCTCAAAGCCCTGCACATCCTCACGCGCGAGGGCGCGATCAATCAGGACAGCCGTCGCAAGCTCAAGCAGGTGATGCATCTGGTGCAGTTCATCCGGCCATTGGTGGATGAAGCGCTCAAGTCGCAAAGCCGCGTGCATGTGGTGGACCACGGTGCGGGCAAGTCGTACCTGGGCTTTGTGCTCTACAACCTGTTTGCGCCCGAGTTGCAAGCGCGGGGACAGCAATTGGCTGTGACCGGCGTGGAGGTGCGTGACGAACTGGTGCAGCGCTCGCGCGAACTGGCCGCGCAGTTCGGCCTGGGCGGCATGAACTTCATGAGCATGAGCGTGGCCGGTGCCGACGATGCATTTGCCGCGCAGGGCCAGACCGTGGACGTGGTCACCGCCTTGCACGCCTGCGACACCGCCACCGACGACGCCATCAGCTTTGCCCTGCACCACGGTGCACAACACCTCGCGCTGGTGCCCTGTTGCCAGGCCGAAGTGGCGGCAGCGCTTCGCTCGTCCAAGGCTTTCGCGATGCACAAGACCCCGCTGGCCGAACTCTGGCGCAGGCCTCTTCACACGCGAGAATTCGGCAGCCAGATCACCAACGTGCTGCGCTGCCTGCGCCTGGAAGCGCACGGCTACAAGGTGACCGTGACGGAGTTGGTGGGCTGGGAGCACTCGATGAAAAACGAACTCATCATCGCCAGCCGACACCCCGACGTGGCCGCGAAATCGGCAGCGAAAAAGCTTGAAGCCTTGCTCGTTGAAATTGGTTTGGCGGAAATGCGCGAACGCTTCAGCGTGCCACAACCCGCGCTGTCTTGACCTGCGTCAAGGCCCGCAACCCCCTTCAAAACGCGCCCTCTTGAAACCGGCGCAGCCGTTCCCATCTCTGTGCCATGAGCGCGATGCGCTGGTGCATGGCGCGAGTGGTTGAACTTGTTTTGAAGGAGTTTGGACATGAATGCAATCGTTCATCGTGGCGGCTTGTTTGACGAGTTTTTCAAGGACTTCGTGCCCGGCGTGTATGTGCGGCCCCTGCATGGCGACGCGTTGCCGGCGCAGATCCGCATTGATGTGAAAGAGACCGAGAAGGACTACACCATTGCCGCCGAAATGCCCGGCATTCCGAAAGACGACATCCATGTGGCCGTCGATGGCAATGTGGTGTCGCTGCGCGCTGAGGTGAAGCAACTCGACGAGCAAAAAGACGGCGAGCGCGTGCTGCGCAGTGAGCGCTATTACGGCGCTGTGTCTCGCAGCGTAGCCTTGCCTGCCGATGTGGATTCTGCGAACGCCAAGGCCAAGTACGACCACGGCGTGCTGACACTCACGCTGCCCAAGAAAACCGTCGCTGGCGCGCAGCGTTTGCGTGTGGAGTAATCAGCCAACGACTTGCAGCGCCGCCGGTTTGCCGCTGGCGGCCTGCATGACGTAAACCGGCTCGGTGTCGAGTTGCAGCTCGAACACGCCACCGGCAGCGGGCTTGATGCTGCGGGGCGACAGGCCGTATTGCTTGTCGCACGCCTGCAGTTCGCCCTCGTCGGGCGTGGCCTTGAGGCGCAGGGTTTTCGGCTTGCCGGAGGTGGCCCAAATGGCGGTGCACCAACGGCCCGGCTCGGCCTGGAAGCGGACGGCGTAAACGAGTGCCACTTCGGCGTCGAAGGCTTCTTTCACGCTGTTTGCTTCGGTGGTTTTGCCTGCGATCCATTCGAACTCGCTGGCTTTGGCGAGCACAGGCACCAGCGCCGCCATTCGTGCGTAGGCGAGCTTGGCCGAGAGGTCGCTGCGCAGTACGCCATAGTTGTGCTCGATGTTGGCCTTGTCGCTGCCCGAGTCCACGAAGTTGTGGAAGAGCAGGCCCTGCACATGGGGCTGCGACATGCACAGGATGGCCAGCCGTGCGAGAAAGGCGGCTTGCAGGTTTTCGTCGATGCCGTAGCCCCAGCGCGAGCCAATCGAGAGGCTGCCCTTCTCGGCGGTGGGAAAGCCGGTCTCGGTGATGAAAAACGGAAGCGTGCGCTGCTTGTATCCCTTGACCTCGCGCAGCAGTTGTTGCCGCGTGAAGGCGAGGTAGTTCATCAGCCGCTCGGGTGAGTCGTTGAGCTTGAAGTAGTAGGGGTGCAGGCCAATGCCATCGGCCAGTTGCAGCACGCCAGGGTGATTGAGCGTGCGAACGAGAAACTCGTTGTCGGGCAGACCGCCACTTTCCTTGGAGACGGCCAAACCCTGCGTGATGACTTGCGCGTCCGGGCGCTTGCGCTTGATGGCGCTTGCGGCCTGCACGAACAGGCGTGCGTACAAGGGGCCGCGGCGGATTTCCTCGTTGCCTTTGAAGCGGAGTGTGTGGTTCCATTCGTTCCACACCTCGAAGTGGGTCGCGTCGGGTTGCGCGCCCATCACATGCTCGGCATAAGCCACAAAGCCTTTGGCAAAACGCGCAAACTGATCGGGGCTGGGCATTTCTTCGCCAGACCAGAACGCAGGATGCCCGTAGCACAGCAAGCGCAGCGATTGCACACCAGCGGCTTTGTAGTCGTTGTGGATCAGGTCTTCTGCGGCCTTGACGTGCTTGTCAGGCGTAAACGGGCTGTTTCGCCCGCGTTGCACCCAGGTCCACTCTTGCGAATCACGTGCAGTGTTGGCGCCACTGGCCTTGAAGCGCTCCCAGACTTTGGGCAGGTCGCGGCGCAGGCGTGATTGCTCTACCCAGTTGATGTTCCAGCCCAGCAGTCTGGCGGCGGGCGCGCTGGGTTGCACCAACGGTTGACTGGCGGCCTGCTGTGCCAGTTCGTCCAGCCGGGCATCGCCGGGGCTTTCGCGCCACCACTTGCGCCATGCCAGGTAGCCGCTCCCTGCGCCCAAAACCGCAAGCGTTGCGAGGGAGGAAAGAATGATCAACCGGCGTTTCATGGGTGCAGCCTGCCGCAGCCTTTAACGCATGGCCTGTTGCAGCCACTGCGCAAAAGCCGCGCATTCCCAGCGGTCCATCGCGCCCGTGCGCCAGCACAGGTAGTGCGCGTGCGGGCTGGGCACGCTGCGCTCGAACAGGCGCACAAGGCTGCCGTTTTCGAGCCACTTGGCCCCGAGTTTCAGGCGCACCAGCGCCACGCCCAGGCCCTGCGCGGCAGCTTCGCACATGAGGCCGATGTCGTTGAAGGTGGAGCCCTCGGCGGGCTCGGGCCAGTCGAGATCGTGTGCGGCAAACCAGGTGCGCCAGGGCTCCAGCGGACTGCGAATGAGTGTGCCACGCGCCAGATCGGCCGGTGCCTCGAAGGGACCGTGCTCGCGGATGTATTCGGGGCTCGCCAGCGGCGTGATTTCGTCCTTGACGATGCACACATGCTCGACATCGGCGTAGCGGCCCGTGCCAAAGCGGATGGTCAGGTCGGCATCTTCGGCCACCACGTCCAGCAGCGGAATCGAGACCTGCAAGGTGAGGTCGATCTCCGGGTGGTTGCGCGTGAACTGCGCGATCTTGGGCATGAGCAGCGAGCGCGCGAAAGTGGGCGTGACGGCCACCTTGAGCTTGCGGCGCGTGGTGCTCACCGTCTGGCTGGGCATGCGCTGCAAGATGGCAAGGCCTTCGCGCACTTGCGCGAGGTATTCGCTGCCTTCAGACGTGAGCGAGAAGTCGGCCCGGCCAAACAGCTTCACGCCCACCAGCTCTTCCAGTTGGCGGATGCGGTGGCTCACCGCGCTGGGGGTGACGAACAACTCTTCCGCCGCTTGCGTGACCGAGCGCAGACGCGCCAAGGCTTCAAAGGTGGTGAGGCACTGGATGGGGGGGATGCGGTTGGTCATGGCTTGCAGACGCCGGTTTTCAGCCGCGCCCCACAAACGGCATTTGCGTGGCCATCACGGTGGTGCTCAGGATGTTGGCCGACAGCGGCAGGTTGACCATGGCCATGAAGGTTTGCACCACGCCGTCCATGTCCATGCG
>JBJOKU010000108.1:0-5542 GCA_046045925.1 Pseudomonadota bacterium | reverse complement strand
TCCATGCTCATCATTGCGGGCAGCTTGGTGGGTTCTTCTGGCGCGATTCTGTCCTACATCATGTGCAAGGCCATGAACCGCAGCTTCTTCAATGTGATTCTGGGTGGCTTTGGTGGGGACGCCGGAAGTGCAACCCAAGGCAGCCAAGCACAGAGAAGCGTCAAGAGCGGCAGCGCCGATGACGCGGCCTTCATTCTGGGCAATGCCGAGACGGTCATCATCGTGCCCGGCTACGGTCTGGCCGTGGCGCGTGCGCAGCACAGCGTGAAGGAACTCGCTGCCAAGCTGACCGAGAAGGGCGTGAACGTGAAGTACGCCATCCACCCGGTGGCGGGCCGCATGCCCGGTCACATGAACGTGCTGCTGGCCGAGGCCGAGGTGCCCTACGACCAGGTGCACGAGATGGAGGACATCAACGGCGAGTTCGGCCAGGCCGACGTGGCGATCATTCTTGGCGCCAACGACGTGGTGAACCCCGCCGCGCTGCAAAAGGGCAGCCCGATCTACGGCATGCCGATTCTCGAAGCCCACAAGGCCAAGACCATCATCGTCAACAAGCGCAGCATGGCCGCTGGCTATGCGGGCCTGGACAACGAGCTGTTCTACATGGACAAAACCATGATGGTGTTCGGAGACGCCAAGAAGATCGTTGAGGATATGACCAAGGCCATTGAGTAAGTCCCTCAGGTTGCGGCGCTACACTGGCGGGCATGACCACCGCCATTGTCAGCGCCCTTCCTGAAGAACAGGCCGCACTGCGCCAGCAGTTGGCCCAAGCCACCGAAGTCCGGCTCGCAAGCCGGACTTTTTTGTCGGGCACGCTTTGCGGACAACCCGTGGTGCTTGCGCTGAGCGGCATCGGCAAGGTGGCGGCCGCCATCACGGCCTCGACGCTGATTCACCATTTTCGAGCCACTCAGTTGGTGTTCACTGGTGTGGCAGGGGGACTGCACAAAACAGCGATGGTGGGCGATGTCGTCGTGGCCTCTGAGCTACTCCAGCACGACATGGATGCCTCTCCTCTTGCTCCCCGTCATGTTGTGCCACAAACCGGCCTCAGCCGATTCCCCGTAAGCGAGCGACTGTCAGCCTTGCTCTTGCAGGCGTGCCGTGAAGTTCTGCGACAAGACTCAGATCTGCTTGCTCTTTTGCGGACATTTCACCCCGCAGCACGTGCAGCTGTTCACCGGGGACTGGTCGTCAGCGGCGATCAGTTCATCAACTCTGTCCACGCATGTCACCGCCTGCGGAACGAGTTGCCAGATGCCTTGGCCGTGGAAATGGAGGGCGCATCCGTGGCTCAAGTTTGTCATGACCACGGGGTGGAGTTCGCCATCATGCGAACCATATCTGACCGCGCCGATGCAACAGCCCATGTAGACTTTCTCGCCTTTGTCCGCGACGTGGCTTGTATCTATAGTGACCGAGTGGTGACAAATTGGCTCAGCCGCCAACAGCGTGATGTCGACTGACAGTCAACTGCTTCAGTCTTTCCGTAATTTGGCCCAGTTGAAATGGTCGACTCATCACGCTCCACCCTGTTCCAAAATCGTCCGGCCCGACGATCAAGACTTGTTGGTTTTGCACGATCATTGACTTCCACTCTTCGATGCAAAATTTCTCTCGCACATTCAGAATGATGATCGTCGCTTCGTCGATGCAATCCGTAACACCCCAGCTAGGGATTGACCTAGCCGTGGCTCGCAGAAATTTATCAAATTTGTTTTTTTCACTAAAGGGAAATCCTGCAACACAAATTCTTTCCTGCCTCGATGCCGTTTTCTGCATATCGCCTTGCCTCCATTTTTTGAATCATAGTAAATGCAAAATGTACCACATATACGGGTGCATAAAAGCATCGGTCAAAGCACCATGAGCGGATGTCTTCTGCACAAAATCCGGCGCTCCTCAGAGCGTTGGCGGCCGAACTGAAACACCAACGCAGCATCTTGCAAATTTCCCAAGATGAACTGGCACACAGAGCTGGACTGAACAGAACGTTCCTGGGGAAACTTGAAATTGCGAAAAATCAGCCCTCGCTGACTGCGTTGCTGAAATTGTCGGTTGGACTGAATATCGACGTGGTGACTCTGCTGTCGGGAATCATGACCCGGTACACAAAAGAACTGACGGTTTTGACCGCAGGACAGGCCACCCAACACCACACCAACGGTATTTCAACGCCCGTACCAAATGGTCAGCGGCGCGTGGTCTGAAAACTTCTCGGCCTTGTAAATTTCGCAGCGCTTGGCGTGCTGCGCCACGCCCGCCGTGGCGAGGTGGTAGTCGAGCCGCCAACCCACGTTCTTCTCGTAGGCCGCGCCCCGGTTGCTCCACCACGTGTAGCACGCGTCGGTCGTGTCCGGGTGCAGGCGGCGATACACGTCGTGCATCTCGCCTTCGCCCAGCAGCTTGCCCATCCAGGCACGCTCTTCGGGCAGGAAGCCCGAGTTCTTCTGGTTGCTCTTCCAGTTTTTCAGGTCGGCGTTCTGGTGCGCGATGTTCACATCGGCACAAAGCACGTATTCGCGCTCGGCTTTCAGGCGCATCATGTGCGGATAGACCACATCGAGAAAGCGGAACTTCGCCGCCTGCCGGTCTTCACCCGATGAACCACTCGGAAAGTACGCGCTGATGACCGAGAACTTCTGTCCGGGCCGGTCAAAACGCAGTTCCACATAGCGCCCCTCGTCGTCGAACTCGCCGCCGTCAAAGCCGATGATCACGTCGCTGGGCTCGTGCCGCGTGTACACCCCCACGCCCGAGTAGCCCTTCTTCTGCGCAAACTGGAAGTAGCCCTTCATGCCCGCCACTTCGTCAAAGCGGCCTGCCACGTCATCGGCCTGCGCCTTGATTTCCTGCACGCAAATACAATCAGAACCCAGCCGCTCCACCCATTGCACCCAGCCCTTGTTGGCTGCAGACCGGATGCCGTTGAGGTTGGACGTGGTGAGTTGAAAGGAAGCACTGTTCATGGTCGATGGTTCTCAACAAAAAGATGCCCTGGCACTGGAGTTCGTGCAGTTCGCCCTCGATTGTGGCGTACTGCGCTTTGGAGAGTTCAAGACCAAGGCGGGCCGCCTGAGCCCCTACTTCTTCAACGCAGGGCTATTTGACGATGGGGCCAAGCTCGGCAGGCTCGCCAGCTTCTACGCCCAGCGCATCATGGCCAGCGGCATTGAGTTCGACATGCTCTTCGGCCCCGCCTACAAGGGCATTCCGCTGGTGGCCGCCGTGGCCATTGAGCTGGCACGCCTGGGCCGCAACGTGCCCTACGCCTACAACCGCAAAGAAGCCAAAGACCACGGCGAGGGCGGCACGCTGGTGGGCGCGCCCGTCAAGGGCCGCGTGATGATCGTGGACGACGTGATGAGCGCCGGCACTGCCGCCAAGGAATCCATTGCCATCATCAAGGCCGCAGGTGCCACGCCGCACGCCATGGCCATCGCGCTGGACCGGCAGGAAATGGCCACCGAAAACGGCCACGACGTACCCTACAGCGCCGTGCAATACGTGCGCAACGAACTCGGGCTGTCCGTGTGCTGCATCGCCACGCTGACAGACCTTCTGGACTATCTGGGACAGCCACAAGCCAACTCGGCTGACATGGCCCCCAACCTTGAAAATGTGCAGGCCTACCGTCTGCGCTATGGAGTCATCTGAAACCCACCTGCAAGCGAGTCCATGATGCGCATTCAGACCCTCTCCCTCATCTGCTCTCTGGTTGCCGTGCTCTCAACGGCCAGCGCACAAGGCATCTACACATGCGTCGATGCCAAAGGACGCAAGCTCACCTCTGACCGTCCAATTGCCGACTGTCTTGACCGTGAGCAACGCGAGCTGAGCACCAGTGGCCGGGTCAAGCGCATCGTGCCGCCAAGCCTGACCGCCGACGAACGCGCCGCCGAAGAGCAGAAGCAGCAAGCCAAGCAGGAAGAGGAAATGCGCAAGGCCGAGGAAAAGCGGCGCCTGAAAGGCCTGAGTGTCAAATACCCCAACAAGGCCGCGCATGACAAAGACAGGGCCCATGTGCTCAATGGCATCCAGCAAGCCATCGAAATGGCCCGCCTTCGCATCAAACAATTGACAGCCGACCAGGCCAGGCTCCAGGAAGAGTCGGAGTTCTACAAAAAAGACCCCTCCAAAACGCCCGCCACTCTGGCACAGCGCATCCGCGACAACCAGGGCGCGATTACCGAGCAGCGACGGCTGATTGAATCCCAACTAGAGGAACACAGACGCCTGACTGCCCGTTTTGACGACGAAGCCGCCAAGCTCAAGGACTATTGGAACGGAAGCCAGCCCGTCAACCCGCAGCCAGCTTCGCGCGCAGCAAATCGTTGACCTGCTGCGGGTTGGCCTTGCCCTTGCTGGCCTTCATGATGGGGCCGACCAGGCCGTTGAGCGCCTTGGCATTGCCCGCCCGGTACTCGGCCACGTTCTTGGGGTTCGCCGCCAGCACCTCGTCGATGATCTTCTCCAGCTCACCGGTGTCGTTCATCTGTTTGAGGCCTTTGGCTTCGATGATGGCATCGACTTCGCCGCCTTCTGTCCACAGCACATCGAACACCTGCTTGGCGGCATTGTTGGAGATGGTGCCGTCGCTGATGCGGCCAATGAGTGCGGCCAGTGCTGCGGGCTGAACAGGCGATTGCTCGATGGCCAGCTCCTGCTGGTTCAGGCGGCGTGACACCTCACCCATGATCCAATTGCTCGCCAGCTTGGCTTGTCCGCAAGCCTTGGCCGTGGCTTCAAAGTAGCCGGCCATGGCCTTGCTCTGCGTGAGCGTGGTCGCGTCGTACTCGGGGATGGTGTAATCGCGCACGAAGCGCTCGACCATCACGCGCGGCAACTCGGGCATGCGCGATTTCGTCTCTTCAATCCACTCGCTGGCAATCACCAGCGGCGGCAGATCGGGGTCGGGGAAGTAGCGGTAGTCTGCCGCATCTTCCTTGGTGCGCATGGCGCGGGTTTCGCCCGTGTCGGGGTCGAACAGCACGGTGGCTTGTTGAATTTCAAAACCGTCTTCGATCTGCTCGATCTGCCAGCGGATTTCAAAATCAATCGCCTGCTGCATGAACTTGAAGCTGTTCAAGTTCTTGATCTCTCGGCGCGTGCCCAAAGGCGCACCGGGCTTGCGCACCGACACGTTGGCATCGCAACGGAAGCTGCCCTCTTGCATGTTGCCGTCGCAAATGCCGATCCAGGTCACGATCTTGTGCAGCTCCTTGGCGTAGGCCACGGCTTCTTCGCTGCTGCGGATGTCAGGCTCGGTCACGATCTCCAGGAGCGGAGTCCCGGCACGGTTGAGGTCGATGCCGCTCTGGCCAATGAAGTCTTCGTGCAGTGACTTGCCCGCGTCTTCTTCGAGGTGGGCGCGCACGAGTCGCACGGTTTTCTTTTCTGAAACCGCCTGTCCTGAGCTTGTCGAAGGGAGGTAGAACTCCACCGAGCCACCCTGCACCACCGGAATCTCGAACTGGCTGATCTGGTAGCCCTTGGGCAGATCGGGGTAGAAATAATTCTTGCGGGCAAAAATGCT
>JBJOKU010000107.1:0-5608 GCA_046045925.1 Pseudomonadota bacterium | reverse complement strand
GGCCGTGCCCCCGGTGGCCCGCCTGATGGACTACGGCAAGTTCAAGTTCCAGGAACAGAAAAAAGCGCACGAAGCGAAGCTCAAGCAGAAAGTCATCGATATCAAGGAGGTGAAATTCCGCCCCGGTACCGATGATGGCGACTACAACATCAAGATGCGCAACATCCGCCGCTTCCTCGAAGAGGGCGACAAGGTGAAGATCACGCTGCGTTTCCGTGGCCGGGAAATGACCCACCAGGAAATCGGCATGGCGCTGGTGATGAAGATTCGTGACGAGTTGGGCGATGCCATTGTGGTGGAAAGCATGCCCAAGCTCGAAGGACGGCAGTTGATCATGATGATCGCCCCCGGCAAGAAAAAACCGGTCGCCGCCAAACCCGCCACACCCGCGGGTGCTGCCAACGCGGCAACAGGTTCCGCGCAAGCGGTCTGACGGTGTGAAGGTTTCGCCGCAGGAGTCTGGTCACTCATGCGGCACGGGGCGAACAGCCCCACGGTGGTGAAAACCGCCGAAACAGTGGCTCGGGGCCATCAAGGCTGCGAAGGTTTCGCAGACGCCTCACGAGCACTTTGAAAAAGGAGCATTCAAATGCCCAAAATGAAGACCAAGAGCAGCGCGAAGAAGCGTTTTCGCGTTCGTCCCGGTGGCACCGTCAAGCGCGGTCAAGCCTTCAAGCGTCACATCCTGACCAAGAAGACCACCAAAAACAAACGTCACCTGCGTGGTGCTGTGGATGTGCATGAGACCAACATGGGTCACATGGCACAGATGCTGCCCGGCTACGGCGTTGCTTAATCTGACGAACTGAAGGAGAAAAAACATGCCTCGCGTTAAACGTGGTGTTACCGCACGTGCTCGTCACAAGAAAGTCCTCGCCCAGGCCAAAGGTTTCCGTGGTCGTCGTGGCAACGTCTTCCGCATCGCCAAACAGGCGGTGATGAAGGCTGGTCAATACGCCTACCGTGACCGTCGTGTCAAGAAGCGTGAGTTCCGCCAATTGTGGATTGCGCGTATCAACGCCGCAGCCCGCAATTTGGGCCTCACCTACAGCCAATTCGCCAACGGCCTGAAGAAGGCCGCCATTGAAATCGACCGCAAAGTGCTGGCCGATCTGGCTGTGAATGACAGCGCTGCATTTGCAGCCATCGTGAATCAGGTGAAAGCCAAGCTGGCCGCTTAATTCATGACGCAAAGGGTAGCGCAAGCCACCCTTTGCACAAGACTTGAAAGGCTGGGGCTTGTACAAGCTCTGGCCTTTTTTCATTTCGCACAAAGAACACCGTATGAACGAGTTGGACAGCCTGATCGCTTCGGCCCAGTCGGCTTTCGAGCAAGCCGCCACCCCCGCCGATCTGGAAAACGCCAAAGCCCTGTTTCTGGGCAAGACCGGCAAAGTCACCGAGTTGATGAAGGGCATGGCCCAGCTCAGCGTCGAAGAGAAAAAGACGCGCGGCGCTGCCATCAACCAGGCCAAGCAGGCGATTGAAGCCGCGCTCAACGCCCGCCGCGCCGCGCTGGCGCAGGCCGAGCTCGATGCCCAACTCAAAGCTGAGGCGCTGGACGTGACTCTGCCCGGTCGCCAGCGTGGCAATGGCGGTCTGCACCCCGTCACCCGCGCCTGGGAGCGCATCGAGCAGATTTTTGGCTCCATGGGTTTTGACGTGGCCGACGGCCCCGAGATCGAGTCCGACTGGTTCAACTTCACCGCATTGAACAACCCGCCCAATCACCCGGCGCGTTCAATGCAAGACACCTTCTATATCGACATGCAGGCCGAAGACGGCCAGCCCTACTGCCTGCGCACGCACACCAGCCCGATGCAGATCCGCTACGCGCTGGCGCACGCCAAGAAGCACGCCGCTGCGCTGGCCGATGGCCGCATGCCCGAGATTCGCGTCATCGCGCCCGGACGCACCTACCGCGTGGACAGCGACGCGACGCACTCGCCCATGTTCCACCAGTTTGAAGGCCTGTGGATCGGCGAGAACGTGAGCTTCAAAGACCTCAAGGCCGTGTACCTCAACTTCGTACAGGAGTTCTTCGAGGACAAGGGCATTGTTTTACGCTTCCGTCCCAGCTTCTTCCCCTTCACCGAGCCTAGCGCCGAGATGGACATCGCCTTTTCCAAAGGCCCGCTCGCAGGCCGTTGGCTGGAGGTGAGCGGTTCTGGCCAGGTGCACCCTGTGGTGGTGCGCAACATGGGTCTGGACCCCGAGAAATACATCGGTTTCGCATTCGGCTCCGGCATCGACCGCCTCGCCATGCTGCGCTATGGCGTGAACGATTTGCGCCTGTTCTTCGACGGCGATCTGCGCTTCCTGTCGCAATTCGCCTGAGCCACCGCGTCACCGATCATCAAGAACACAAGAGAACACCAAGATGCAATTTCCCGAGTCCTGGCTGCGTGAATTCTGCAACCCCAAGCTCAACACGCAGGAGCTGGCCCATGTGCTGACCATGGGTGGCTTCGAGGTGGAAGAGGTCGCCCCCGTGGCCCCGCCATTCACCGGCGTGGTGGTGGGCGAAATCAAGGAAGCCGTGCAACACCCCAACGCCGACCGGCTGCGCGTGTGCCAAGTCGATGTCGGCACGGGCACGCTGCTCAACATCGTGTGCGGTGCGCCCAATGCACGCGTGGGCATCCGCATTCCCTGCGCCATCGTGGGCGCACTGCTTCCTCCCGGTGAGGACGGCAAACCCTTTGCCATCAAGCTGGGCAAGCTGCGCGGCGTGGAAAGCCAGGGCATGTTGTGCTCGGCCAAAGAACTCAAAATCAGCGAAGAGAGCAACGGCTTGCTGGAGTTGCCGCTGGATGCGCCCATTGGCCAAAACATCCGCGAGTTCTTGACGCTCGACGACCAAGTCTTCACCATCAAACTCACGCCCAACCTCGGCCATGCACTGAGTGTCTATGGTGTGGCGCGAGAACTGGCCGCGCTCACAGGTGCAGAACTCAAGAAGCCCACATTCGCTGCTGCCGCGACTCAAATCAACGACAAGCTCGCCGTGAACGTGGTGGACGCCGACCTGTGTGGCCGCTTCTCGGGTCGCATCATCCGTGGCGTGAATACGCAAGCCAAAACGCCGCAGTGGATGGTGGACAAGCTCGCCCGTTGCGGCCAGCGCAGCGTGACCGCGCTGGTGGACATTTCCAACTACGTGATGTTCGAGTTCGGTCGCCCGACCCACATTTTTGACCTCGACAAAATCAGCGGCGGCCTGACCGTGCGCTGGGCGAAAGCGGGTGAGAGCCTGAAGCTGCTCAATGGCAACACCGTGGCGCTGGACGAAAACGTCGGCATCATCGCCGACGACCAAGGCGTGGAATCACTTGCAGGCATCATGGGCGGCGACCACACCGCCGTGAGCGACGACACCCGCAACGTGTACGTGGAAGCCGCCTTCTGGTGGCCCGAGGCGGTGGCAGGCCGCTCGCGCCGTTTCAACTTCGCCACCGACGCGGGGCACCGCTTCGAGCGTGGTGTGGATGCTTCGCAAACCGTGGAGCACATCGAGCACATCACGCGCTTGATTTTGGACATCTGCGGAACGCCCGAAACGAAGGTCGGCCCCATGGATGACCAATCTCCCGCGCTGCCCGTGCGCCAGACCGTGACGTTGCGTGTGGCTCGCGCTGCGCAGATCATCGGCATGCCGCTCACTCAGGCGCAGTGCGCCGAGGTGTTCACCCGCTGCGGCTTCGTATTCAGCGAAGGGCAGGGCACGATCACCGTCACGCCTCCCGCGCACCGCTTTGACATCACCATCGAAGAAGACCTCATTGAAGAAGTCGCCCGCGTGGTCGGCTTTGATGCACTGCCCAACACGCCGCCCGTCGCGCCCGTCGTGGCTCAAGTGCGCAGCGAAAAGGCTCGCAGCAAGCACGCCGTGCGCCACGCACTCGCCGCACTCGGCTACTGGGAAACCATCAACTTCAGCTTTGTCGAAGAGCGCTGGGAAACCGAGCTGGCGGGCAACACCGACCCGATCCGTCTCTTGAACCCCATCGCCAGCCAGATGAGCGTGATGCGCTCCACCCTGATTGGCTCACTCATCGGCGTGCTCAAGCACAACCTCGACCGCAAGGCCAGCCGTGTGCGCGTGTTCGAGATTGGCCGCGCTTTCATGCGCGATGCAACTGTCGCCACCAGTGACAGCGAAGTCAAAGGCGTGCGCCAGCCCCTGCGCGTGGCGGGCCTTGCCTACGGCAGTGCCGACACCCAGCAGTGGGGCGAGAAAGAGCAAGCCGTTGATTTCTACGACGTGAAGGGCGATGTCGAGGCCTTGCTGCAAGGCTTGCCTGTGAGCTTCGTCAAAGCCGGGCATCCGGCCCTGCACCCTGGCCGCAGCGCAGCCGTTGTGCTGGCAGGCCAGCACATTGGCGTGATCGGTGAGTTGCACCCGCAATGGCGTCAGGGCTATGACCTGCCACTCGCCCCCGTGGTGTTCGAGCTCGACATGGAAGCTGTGGTGTCGCAACGCCTGCCGGTATACGAATCCATCAGCAAGCACCAGGCGGTGGAGCGCGACCTGGCCATCGTCGTGGCCGAAGCCGTTACACACGAGGCGCTGATGAGCGCCATCCGCAGCGCCAAGACCGATGGCCTGCTGCGCGATGCGGTGTTGTTCGACGTGTACCGTCCCAAGGCAGGGCAGGGCAATGCCAGCCTGCAAGAAGGCGAAAAGAGCTTCGCCGTGCGCCTCACGCTGGGCAGCATGGATGCCACGCTCACCGACGCGCAAATTGATGCCGCCGTGCAAGCGGTCGTGGCATCATTGGAGTCCCGGTTGGGGGCCAAGCTGCGTGCTTGAGAACGCCAAGAACAACGAGGAGCGAAGCATGGAAATCACCGTTGAAAGCCTAGAAACGCCGTCGCTGACCAAGGCGCAACTGGCTGATTTGCTCTACGAGCAGATTGGTCTGAACAAGCGCGAATCCAAAGACATGATCGATGAGTTCTTCGATCTGATTTGCGAGCAACTCATCGCTGGCAACGACGTGAAGATCTCCGGCTTTGGCAATTTCCAGATTCGCACCAAGGCCCCGCGCCCCGGACGCAACCCGCGCACGGGCGAGGCCATTCCGATTGAAGCGCGCCGGGTGGTGACTTTCCACCCCAGCCACAAGCTCAAGGAGATGATCCAGGGCTGAGTTGTTGTTCAGTTGCGACGGATTTTCATCCCGTCCAATCCCGCGAAAAAGCCGCCCTCGCAGGCGGCTTTTTCATCGTCCAAACCGCCATTGCTGCATCTCGTGCAACGCTTCTTGTAGCGTTTGCTATCGCCCTTGTAGTGCCGCAAAACCACTGCCAACCGTTTGGCTGATTTTTGCGCTTGCCACTGCGTTTGTACTTGCAGTAACCTCAAAGGATTGAGAGCCAACATTTTGATTTCAATGGACAATCTGCCGTCCAGCGCCCTGCCCAGCATCCCCGCCAAACGCTACTTCACCATCGGTGAGGTGGGCGACTTGTGTGGCGTGAAGCCGCACGTGCTGCGCTACTGGGAACAGGAATTCACCCAGCTGCGCCCCATGAAGCGGCGCGGCAACCGCCGCTACTACCAGCACCACGAAGTGCTGATGATCCGCCGCATCCGGGACTTGCT
>JBJOKU010000106.1:0-5643 GCA_046045925.1 Pseudomonadota bacterium | reverse complement strand
CCCGTGTGGTGGTGCATCGGTCTTGTTGCGGTACTGCTGTTTCCGGTGCGGCTGAGTGTGCTGGCACCGGGCGAGTTGGTGCCCTCCAACCCGGCCATCATCCGCGCACCGCTTGATGGCGTGATCGCCCAGTTTCATGTCCGCCCCAACGAAGTGGTCAAAGCCAACCAGCCCTTGTTCAGCTTTGACGAAGCACCCATCGCCAGCCGCATGGAAGCCGCCAAGCAAGCGCTGTCTTCCGCCGAAGCTGAATACCAGCAACAGGCCCAACTGGCCCTGAGTGATGCCAAATCGAAAGGGCAGATCGCCGTCACGCTGGGCAAGATGGGCGAAAAGCAGGCCGAGGCCGAGTTTCTCGCCAGCCAGTATCAACGCTCGCGGGTGCTCGCGCCGCAAGACGGCATTGCCATCTACGACGACCCCACCGAATGGGTGGGTCGCCCGGTACAAACCGGTGAACGCGTGATGAAAATCGCCGCCGCCAATGACGTGGAAATCGAGGCATGGATCCCCGTGGGAGATGCCATTCCGCTGGACAGTGATGCGCCGGTGAGCCTCTACCTCGCAGCCCTGCCCCTGTCCTCGCTGTCTGGCCAGGTGCGCTACCTTGGCCATGATGCCCAGCCCCGCCCTGACGGCACCTTCGCCTACCGCTTGCGTGCCAAACTCAGCGGCAGTACCGACTTGCGCGTGGGGCTCAAGGGAACGGCCAAGATTCAAGGGCACTGGGTTCCCCTGATCTACTGGATCATGCGCCGCCCACTGGCCACCGTGCGCCAGTGGGTCGCACTGTGAGCCCACCCTGATGCCGCGCCCTGCCCCTGAGCACCGCAAGCAGCCACGTTCCCTCACATGAATCAGCCTCAGCACAAACCCCTGCCCGCATTGCGCGAAGAACTGGAGCTGCTTGCCGGCCCCACGCTCGCGGGGGGTGAGCCCAGCTGGACGATCCACGACCCGGTGCGCAACCAGTTCTACCAGATCGGTTGGCCAGCGTTCGAGATTTTGAGTCGCTGGTCATGCAGACAGGCCCAGCGCATCGTGGACGACATCAACCAGGACACCACCTTGCACATCGGCCTGGAAGAAATTGAAGACACATTGCGCTTTCTGCAAGCCAACGAGCTGCTCATGCCGTCAGTGGGCAGCGCACCCCTGATGGAACAGACCCGCCAGCGCCAGCGCGGATCGTGGGGCAAGTGGCTGCTGCATCACTACCTCTTCATCCGTGTGCCGCTGTTCAAGTGCGACAAGCTGCTCACGCAACTCGCACCACGGCTGGACTTTCTCTTTAGCCGCGCATTTTTCCATCTCACACTTTTGGCCGGTTTGTTCGGTTTTGTGGGCGTTTACCGCGAGTGGGACCGCTTTTCTTCCACGCTGGTGGACATGTTCACCGTCAACGGTTTTGTGGCTTATGGCCTCACGCTCATTTTCGTGAAAGTGCTGCACGAGTTCGGCCATGGCCTGGTTGCCAAGCGGCACGGCTGCCGCGTGCCAACCATGGGTGTTGCCCTGCTGGTGCTATGGCCTGTGGCCTACACCGACACCAACGAAGTCTGGAAGCTCACCCGTCGCCGCCAACGGCTCGAAGTGGCAGCGGCCGGGGTAGCCACCGAACTGGCCATTGCCGTGTGGGCCACGCTGGCCTGGATAGGGCTGCCCGAGGGCACGCCACGGCAGGTGGCATTTTTGCTCTCGACCACCACCTGGATCAGCACGGTGCTCATCAATGCCAGCCCCTTCATGCGATTTGATGGCTACTTTCTGCTCTCGGACTGGCTGGAGATTCCCAATCTGCACAAGCGGGCCTTCGATCTCGCCCGGTGGGACTTGCGCGAGCGCCTGTTCAATTTGCACGAACCCGCGCCAGAGCACTTCAGTGCGGCCAGGCATCGCGGCCTGATCCTGTTTGCCTGGGCTGTGTGGCTTTACAGGCTGGTGGTGTTTCTGGGCATTGCGGTGCTGGTGTACCAGTTTTTCATCAAGGCTGTCGGCATTTTCCTGTTCCTCGTCGAGATCATCTGGTTCGTGTTCATGCCCCTGCGCATGGAACTCAAGGAGTGGCAGGCACGCTGGCCCCTCATCCGTGAAAGTGCCCGCGCCCGCCGCAGTGCCCTGCTGGCGGGCGCGGTACTGGTGCTGTTCATCCTGCCCTGGCCAAGCCGGATCGGCACTTCAGGGCTTCTCCAACCCTCCCAGCAAGTGGTGCTTTATGCACCGCCACACGCCCGCGTGAGTGCGCTGCCCAAGCCCAACTCGAGCGCAGTGGCAGCCAACCAGCCTGTGCTCGAACTTGACTCACCCGACTTGCAATTTCGCAACGAGCAAACCACGGCAAGACAAGCCCGTCTCGCACAGCAAAGCGCCACCGCCGGGTTTGACGCTGGCACACAAAAAGACTGGTTGGTGCTGGAGCAGCAGCTCGCCGCCGCAGAGGCCGAACGGTCCACCGTTGTCGCTGACGGTCGCCTCTACCACCTCCAGGCGCCTTATGCCAGTGTGCTGCACGACCTCGATCCCGATTTGCGACCAGGACAGTGGGTCGCGCAAAGAGAGACCTTGGGCCGCCTCGTGGGCAACGCCCCCTGGCAAGTGGTGACTTATGTGGACGAAGACAACATCGAACGCTTGAGCGCAGGCGACCGTGCACTCTTCGTGGCCGATGGCATGTCAGGCCCCAACTTGCGTTTGCGTGTGGCCAGCATCGACAAAACCGCCAGCAACACCCTGCCAGAGGGCGAGCTCGCCAGCCTGTTTGGCGGCCATGTGCCGGTGCGCGAGAAACAGGGTGTCCTCTACCCCGAACGCGCCCACTACCGCGTGGTGCTCACCGTGGAGACTGACGAACGCCCCCGCCAGCACAGCTGGAGAGGGCGGGTAAGCATTGCAGGCACCTGGGAGGCCCCTGGCCTGCACTATCTGCGCACAGCCCTGGCGGGCTTGCGTCGCGAAGCGGGCTTCTGACAGCCCCGGTTACTGCGCAGAAGGCCAGGCACCCAACTGCTGGCAGTTCTCCACATAGAGCTGGTTGGCCTGCGAATTGTTGGCCATATAGACCTGAATCTCGGCGGTTTTGGGATAGGTCTTGCCGTCAGGACAGTCCACGCTCTGCGTGGTGCCCAGCACGATGCTGGAGCCGGGTTTCACCTCACAGGCCACGAGCTGGTCGAGCGCACTCCACGAGGGGCAGATGGCATTGAGTTCGCGGTACGCATCACGCGGGCCTTGCGGCTTGGTCAGCGCCCACCAGCCCCCCATGGCTGTCCAGGATTTGCTGCCATCGAACACGCGATAGACCTTCACCGGCGCATCGGCCTTGAAGGCTTGCGCAGTGCACACGCCACCTGCGCCGGTCTTCATCTGTGCCTTGGCCACGAGCACGGCGTCCGTCACGGGCAGCAAACCCGCCACGGCTGTTGGCACTTGCCCCACGCAAGCCACCCCGTCAATGCCAACAGGTGGAGTTGCGGGCTGTGAAGTCTGAGTGCCCGGATCGGGAACGCTGGCACATCCAGCGAGCACGAGGGCGACGATAAAAACCGATTGACGAAACATGAGCCTCTCCTCAAAACAAGGAGGTCATGCTACCCCATCAAGCCAGCTTCAAGCGAGGTTTTTCCGGGTTCTGATTCGACAGTGCGACAGGCACACTGCGTGCCACCTCGGCCTCGGCCAGCAACCAGTCCACCACGCGCTGCAAGGGTTTGGAGCGCGACTCGGGTGCGGCCCTCACAAGCCAGAAGCCGTATTCAGTGGGCTCTTGTGGCCCCGGGTTGGGCAGTGCCTTGAGACGGCCATCGCCGAGCATATGAGCAAGAATTTCCGTGCGCCCCAAGGCCACGCCCTGCCCTTCCACGGCAGCAGCAATGAGCTGGTCGTACTGGTTGAAGCGCAGCACGCCGCGCGGCTTCACATCCTCCCACCCTACCGACTTGAACCAGTGCGCCCATTGCAGTCTGGGCCTGCTCTCGTCAAACTCAAGCAGGATGCATTTCTTCAAGTCTTCGGGCCGCATGAAAGAATTCATGCCGAGTGCAGGGCTGGCCACAGGCACCACCGTCTCGTTGAACAGGCGTATCGCCCCCTCGGGCGCTTCGCTGTCCGGGCAGTAACGAATGGCAAGGTCTATCCCTTCGGCCTTGAGATCCATCACCCGCTGGCTCGACGAAATATTCACTTCAATGCCGGGGTTTTCGAGCTGGAAGCGCCCCAGCCGTGCCGACAACCACAGCCCCGCCACACCGGGCGTGGTGGTGATGATGACGGGCCGCTGGTCGCGGGCGGCCAGAGTAGCCCCCCAGGCCGCCTGCAACTGCTGCATGGCCGGGTTGGCCCGCGCAAAGAGTGCCTCGCCCTCGGGCGTGAAGCTGATGGATCGGTGATGGCGCTTGAACAAGCGCACACCCAGCGCGTCTTCCAGCGCACGGACCTGCTTGCTCATGGCGGACTGTGTGATGCACAACTCCTCCGCCGCCTGCGTGATGCTCATGCGCCGCCCCACGGCCACGAAGCCGCGAACCAGATCGAGTTGCGAAAGCCTAACCAGTGGGACTGTCATTCACTCACCCTTGTTCAAGTAGCGCTGAGCCAGCATTGTCTGCCGTTCGGCCAGCGACAGGCCGTCGCCAAACAGACGGTTGAGCAGCGGCCCGGGGATGGCCCCTTTGGCGTGCTCAAACCGGCCCGTGGTTTGAATGGTCTGTGCCGCCCGGATGAGGGCGCTGTAGGCGGTGCGGGCGAACGAGCCGCCCACGCTCACGCGGCGCACACCCAGCTCATGCATGTCGTCGAGGGTGAGTGTGGAGTCGGCAAAGCCCAGCAGCACGTTCAGAGGCCGGTCGATGGACGACATCACGGCCACCACCTCGTCGCGCGTCTTGAGGCCCGGCGCAAACAGCACATCGGCCCCCGCCTCCTGGTAGGCCTGCAAGCGGGCGATGGTGTCGGCGAGGTTTTGCACGCCATAAAAGTGGTTGTCAGCCCGCGCCG
Organism: Pseudomonadota bacterium; assembly: GCA_046045925.1. Classification (GTDB taxonomy): domain Bacteria; phylum Pseudomonadota; class Gammaproteobacteria; order Burkholderiales; family Burkholderiaceae_C; genus JBJOKU01. The sequence continues at coordinate 651 of JBJOKU010000106.1, read as the reverse complement.
TCAGCATGAAGGGATGCGGCAAGCTGCGCACAGCCTCAACCGCAGCACGCACCCGGTCAGCCGCCTCTTGCATGTCGCGAATGGGCCGGTCGTGCAGGCCCGTGGTGTCTTCAATCGACGCTCCGGCGATGCCGGTTTGCACCGCCCGCAGCAGATGGCCTTGCACATCTTCGGGCGTGCCGCCGCCGCAGTCTTCGAGGTCGGCGCTGAGAGGCACTTCGGTGGCTGCGCACAACTGGCTCAGGTGCGCCCACATCACCTCATCGGGCGCTTTGAGGTCGGGCAAACCCAGGCTGAAGGCCAGACCCGCCCCGGTGCTCGCCAGCGCAGGAAAGCCCATCATCTCCAGCAAACGGGCCGAGCCTGCGTCCCACGGATTGGGGGCCACGAAGCAGTGGTCGCGTTGGTGCAGCTCGGCAAAGGAAAGGGCTTTTTCAGATTGGGTTTTCATCGGGGTTGCATTCCACTGGCATCAAGCAGGGCATCGTCCAGCCGGTCGTTGCCCCAGTACATATCTTGCCCCACAAAGAAGGTGGGCGCACCAAAGACCTTGCGCCGCGCCGCCTCTTCGGTCTGCTGGCGCAACGCCAGCTTGTTGGCATCCCCGACAGCTTCGTCGAGCACCTGCGAGGCACTCAATCCAATCTGCGA
>JBJOKU010000105.1:0-5774 GCA_046045925.1 Pseudomonadota bacterium | reverse complement strand
TCTTCGCTTCTGACAGCGCACGCTACGGCAAAGCCATGGCTGCCACCGTGGGCGATGATGTGGAGATGGTGATTGGCGTGAACAACGGCGAAGCCTTGGCCACACGCAAAGTGACCGCGTTTTCTGAGCTGACTTCTGTGGCCGCCACCGATGCGGTGGACAAAGCCATTGCCGCCACCGGCCCCGACACCGTGGTGAAGTTTCTTTTCACCAGCGGCTCCACCAAGCTGCCCAAGGGTGTGCCCAATACTCAGCGCATGTGGTGTGCCAATCAGCAGCAGATGCGCCAATCCATGCCCATCCTGGCTGAAGAGCCGCCCGTGCTGGTGGACTGGCTGCCCTGGAGCCACACCTTTGGCGGCAACCACAACCTCGGCCTGGTGCTCTTCAATGGCGGTACCATGTACATCGACGACGGCAAACCCGTGGCCGCTCTGGTGGGCGAAACCACACGCAACCTGCGTGAAGTCGCTCCCACGCTGTACTTCAACGTGCCCACCGGCTATGAGTTCCTCACCACGGCCATGAAAACCGACATGGCCTTGCGCAAGAACCTGTTGTCCAAGGTCAAGATGTTCTTCTATGCGGGCGCATCGCTGCCCCAGCCCGTGTGGGACTTGCTCAATCAGCAGCAGGAAGAGGAGATCGGCGAGCGGGTGGTCATGGTCACCAGCATGGGCATGACCGAGTCCGCACCCTTCTGTCTGTTCGTGACCAACCCGCGCATCTTGGCCGGCGAAATTGGTCTGCCCACCGCCGGGCTGGAGCTCAAGCTCGTGCCTGTCAACGGCAAGACCGAGATGCGCTACAAAGGCCCGAACATCACGCCCGCGTACTGGCGCAACCCCGAAGCCACGAAGGAAGCTTTTGACGAAGAAGGCTTCTTCATCACGGGCGACGCGGTCAAGTGGATTGACGACAACAACATCCACCTCGGCCTCAAGTTCGATGGCCGCACCGCCGAAGACTTCAAGCTCTCCACCGGCACTTTTGTCAACGTCGGCCCGTTGCGCGGCAAGATCATCGCAGCCGGTGCGCCCTACATCCAGGACGTGGTGCTCACCGGCATGAACCACAGCGAGCTGGGCGCGATGATCGTGCCCACACCCGCGCTGCGCACACTCAGTGGGCTGGATACCAGCGCCTCCATGCGCGATGTGGTGGCCGCAGCCCCCGTGCAAGAGCGCTTCCAGAAGCTGCTCAATGACCTGGCCGCCACGGCCACGGGCAGCGCCAACCGCATTGCACGCGCCATCATCCTCATCGACCCACCCAGCATCGACAAAGGCGAAGTCACCGACAAGGGCTCCATCAACCAGCGAGCCATGCTCACTCACCGCGCCGCCCTGGTGGACGAGCTGCACGACGACAGGGTTGAACACATTTTCAAACCCGAATGAACACATTCACCCCCTGATAAAACCACCTCCGTTCGACCAGCTCAGCCCGAACGGAGGTAAAAAGGACAAAACATGAAGGCAAAAGGCTTTTTCAATTCGTTCAAGGATGTGTGGATCCTCGACGGCGTGCGCACCCCCATGGTGGACTATTGTGGCTCACTGGGCCACATCTCACCGACCGATCTGGGCATCAAGGTGGGGCGCGAAATCTTCAAGCGCACCGGCGTGAACGCTGCCGACATCGGCTCCGTCATCACCGGAAACATGGCCCCTGGCGACTTCGACCAGTTCTTCCTGCCGCGCCACATTGGCCTGTACAGCGGCGTGCCGGTGGATGTGCCGGCCATCATGGCGCAGCGCATTTGCGGAACGGGCTTCGAGCTGTTTCGCCAGGCGGGTGAGCAGATTGAAGCGGGCGCTGCTGATGCCGCACTGGTGGTGGGCACCGAGAGCATGACGCGCAACCCGATTGCCGCCTTCGACCACCGCACCGGCTTCAAGCTGGGCGCTCCCGTGGGCTTCAAGGACTACATGTGGGAAGCGCTGAAAGACCCGGCGGTGGGCATCAACATGATCCAGACCGCCGAGAACCTCGCCAAGAAATACGGCATCACCCGCGCCGAGGTGGACCAGTTCGCCTCTGACTCGTTTGCCAAGGCCGTAGCCGCACAACAGGCCGGTTTCCACGCGGGCGAGATCGTTGCGGTAATCACCGAGAAGTTCGAGCAAGAAGGCTACAAGACGCGCGGCATCAAGCTCGATCGCAAGATCAGCGAAGTCGCCACCGACACGCACCCCCGCATCTCACCCGTGGAAGTGCTGGCCAAGCTGGGCACGGTCTTCCCCGACGGCGTGCAAACCGGCGGCAACAGCTCTGCGCTGGTGGACGCTGCGGCGGCTGCCATCGTCGCCAGCGGTGACTATGCGAAATCCTGGGGCAAACCCCGCCTGGGCCGCGTGGTGGCTGCGGCCGCTGCAGGCTGCCCGCCCGACATCATGGGTATCGGCCCTGCACCCGCGATCCGCCTGCTGCTCGAGCGCACGGGCCTCAAGCTCGACGACATCGCCCGCTTTGAAATCAACGAAGCACAAGGCGCGCAAACGCTGGCCGTGGGCCGCGAGCTGGGCATGGACCTCGCCAAGCTCAACGTCAACGGCGGCGCGATTGCGCTGGGCCACCCGCTGGCCTGCACGGGCGTACGCCTGACCATTACCTTGGCCCGCGAGCTGCAACGCTCGGGTCAGAAATACGGCATTTCGTCGGCCTGTGTGGGCGGAGGGCAGGGCATTGCCTTGCTCATCGAGAACCCCGACGCTGCTTAAAAAGCGCATCAACATCCGTTCGCCCTGAGCTTGGCCTGTCGTGAGCTAGACGAACGGTCGAAGGGTGGTTGGGACAGAAACGATAAAGGAAAAAACATGGACATCACCGGAAAAGTAGCCCTGGTCACAGGCGGCGCAAGCGGTTTGGGCGAAGCCACCGCACGCGAGCTGGCTCGCTTGGGCGCGAAGGTGGCAGTGCTGGATGTGAATCTGGAGCTGGCGCAACATGTCGCGGCAGACATTGGCGAAAAACATGGCAACGGCTGTGCCATGGCCGCCCAGTGCGACGTGACCAACGGCGAGAGCGTGCAAGCCGCGCTCGACGCCGTCACGGCACAACTCGGTGCGCCGCGCATCCTGATGCAGATCGCTGGTATCGGCACCGCCAAGCGCGTGGTGCAAAAAGACGGCTCCGCCGCTGCGCTGGAAGATTTCGCCCGCGTGGTGAATGTGAACCTCATTGGCACGTACAACGTGGCCCGCCTGTTTGCCGCACAGTGCGCCAAGCAGGAGGGGTTTGAAGACAACGAGCGTGGCGTGATGGTGTTCACCGCCTCGGTGGCGGCCTTTGACGGCCAGGTGGGCCAGCAAGCCTACAGCGCCTCCAAAGCCGGTGTGGTGGGCATGACCCTGCCCATGGCGCGTGACTTGGCGCAGCACGGCATCCGCGTCTGCACCATCGCCCCCGGCCTGTTTGCCACGCCGCTGATGAAGACACTGCCCGAACCCGTGCAACAGAGCTTGGCTGCGAGCATCCCCTTCCCCTCCCGCTTGGGCAAGCCTGAAGAGTTCGCCCAACTGGCCTGCCACATCGTCACCAACACGCACCTCAATGGCGAAGTCATCCGCCTCGATGGTGCGCTGCGACTGGCCCCCCGTTGAAAGACAAAACCATGAGCAAAACCGTTGTGTACGAAGTAGAAGTGCTGTTCGGCGACTGCGACCCCGCAGGCATCGTCTTCTTCCCGAACTTTCTCAAGTGGATGGATGCCTCGTCGCTCAACTTCTTCATGAAGTGTGGCGTGCCGCCCTGGAGAGAGCTGGTCAAGACGCGCGGCATCATCGGCACGCCTCTCGTTGAAATCCAGACCACCTTCAAGCGCCCCGCCACCTACGGCGAACGCATCCAGGTGCACACCCGCGTGGTGGAGTGGCGCGAAAAAGTGTTCGTGCATGAGCACATCGTCAAGCGTGGCGAAGACGTGCTGTGCATCGGCAAGGACATCCGCGCCTTTTGCGTGCGCCCCCCCGAAACACCCGACCGTATCAAGTCCATTCCCGTGCCCGAAGACATCAAGGCACTCTGTTCCTGATTTCTCATTTTTTCAACCCGACCGTTCAACCACCCTACAGGAGACTCACATGAAACGGATCAAAGCCCTCGTTATTGCCGCTGCCGCCGCGCTTGCTACAGGCACCGCACTGGCCGACATCACCATTGGTGCCTGCCTGCCCCTGACCGGCCCTGCCTCCAACCTCGGCATTTCAATGAAAAACGCCCTGGCCCTGTTTCCCAAGGAAATCGCGGGTCAAAAAGTCAATCTGATCATTCTGGATGATGCCACCGACCCCACCAACGGCGTGAAAAACGCCCGCCGCTTCGTGACTGAAGACAAAGTGGACGTGATCCTTGGCTCGGCTGCCACGCCTGTGGGCATTGCCATGGCAGATGTGGCCCTCGAAAGCCAAACCCCCCAGTTGTTGGGTACACCCGCCCCCACCCCCAAGGATGGCTTCACCTTCCGCATGCCCCAATCAGTGGGCGTGATGGCGCATGCCATGGTCGAGCACATGCAGAAACAGGGTGTCAAGACCGTGGGCTTCCTTGGCTACACCGATGCATACGGTGAGAGCTGGCTGAAAGACTTCACCCCGATCGCCGCGAAGGCTGGCATCAAGATCGTGGTGACCGAGCGCTTTGCCCGCACCGACACCAGCGTCACTGCACAGGCCCTGAAAGTGGTCGCCGCCAACCCCGATGCGGTGCTGGTGGTTGCCTCTGGCAGCGGTGCCGCCATGCCCCAGATGGGCATCGCCGAGCGTGGCTACAAAGGCAAGATCTACCAAACGCACGCGGGTGCCACCAAGGACTTGATGCGCGTGGGCGGCAAGACCGTGGAAGGTACCTATGTGGTGTCCGGCCCCGTGATCGCCCCCGACCAACTGCCAGCTTCCCACCCCTCCAGGAAGGCTGCACAGGAGTTCGTGGCTGCTTACGACAAGGTGTATGGCGCTGGCTCGCACAACCAGTTCTCGGGCCACGCCTGGGACATGGCGCTTGTGCTGCAAAAGGCTGTGCCCATCGCGCTCAAAAAAGCCAAGCCCGGTACGCCCGAATTCCGCGTTGCCCTGCGTGATGCCTTCGAAACCATGGGCCGCACCGTGGTTGCGCACGGCGTGCTCAACTGGAGCAAGGCTGATCACTGGGGTTACACCAACGAGACCGGTGTGATGGTCAAGGTGGTGAACGGCGACTGGAAAGTCGAGCAGTAATCGCAACAGGGGCTGACGCGAGCCGTTGGCCCCGTTTCCCCGCAAACCAAGGACTCCCATGGACCTGTCCATTGCCAGCATCCTGACCCTCGACGGCCTGACCAATGGCGCAATCTACGCGCTGCTGGGCTTGGCCACCGTGCTGGTCTTCACGGTGACGCGCATCATCTTCATTCCGCAAGGTGAGTTCGTGGCCTACGGTGCACTCACGCTCGCCATTCTGCAAACCGGCAAAGTGCCGGGCACGGTCTGGCTTTTGCTCATCCTTGCGGTAGTGGCTGCACTGATGAACATGCACCAGAGCTGGTCGCACAGCCACAACGCGGCACTGGCGTTCAAGGTGGGCATGAAAACGCTGCTGATTCCTGCCGTGGTGGCAGGTGTTACGGCGTGGGCGGCTCCCCGGGAGTTTCCTCTTTTGGTGCAGGCCCTGCTGTCGGTCTGCATTGTGACGGCCTTCGGGCCGCTGGTGTACCGCGTGGCCTACCAGTCGCTGGAAGCGGCCACGCCGTTGGTGCTGCTGATCGTTTCGGTCGGCGTGCACTTTGGCATGCTGGG
>JBJOKU010000104.1:0-5777 GCA_046045925.1 Pseudomonadota bacterium | reverse complement strand
CATCTCAGTGTTCCTCGCCCAGATAAGCCAGTTGCACCTGTTCGTTGCTGCGCACGGCGTCGGGTGCGCCGCTGGCGATCACCGTGCCGTTGACCATCACGGTCAGTTCATCGGCGAGTGCGAACACCGCGTCCATGTCGTGCTCCACCAGCATCATCGCGTGGTCGGGCTTCAGGCGCAGCAGCAGCTCCACCATGCGTTCGGCTTCGGCCTGGCCCATGCCGGCCAGCGGCTCGTCCAGCAGCAGCACCTGCGGCTCGGTGGCGAGCGTCATGGCAATTTCAAGCTGGCGCTGCTCGCCGTGGCTGATGGCACTGGCCACCGTGTGCTGGCGGTGCGTGAGACCTGCCAACTCCATGGCGCGGGTGGCGCGCTCGTTTACCAGAGACTGGTTCTTGGCCGCGCTCATCCAGTGCAGCGGGTTGAAGGGCAGGTGTCGCGCCTTGCTTTGCGAAGCCAGACGGATGTTTTCCCACACGGTGAAGGGCAGGAAGATGTTGGTCTTCTGGTAGCTGCGCCCAAGACGCTGGCGAGCGATTTTTTCAGACGACCAGCCGGTCACGTCGGTGCCGCCGAGCGTGATCGTGCCGCTGGTGGGTGGCAGATCACCCGAGAGCAGATTGGTCAGCGTGGATTTGCCTGCGCCGTTCGGCCCGATTACGGCGTGAATGGTTTGGCGTTTGAGCGAAAGCGAAACGTTGTTGACCGCCGCCAATCCGCCAAAGCGCTTGGTCAGGCCTTCAGCGGTGAGGAGCACTTTACTCATGGCTGTTCTCCTCTTTGGCTTTGCCTTTGAACAAGCGGGTCAGCAGGCCCATCAGGCCCTGCGGTGCAAAGGCCACCACCAACACGATGAACACGCCCATCCAGAGCTGCCAGCGTTTGCCCAACTCGATGCCCGCCACGGTGGGCAGGTCTTTGAACACATGCAGCAGACCCTCGAAGGCAAAGGCACCCAGAATCGCGCCGGCAAAGTTGCCCATGCCGCCCAGAATCACCATCATGATGGCGTGGGCGCTCATGTGAAAACCCATCAACTCGGGGTTCACGAAACCGCTTTGCGCGCCCCACAAATAGCCCGCCAAACCAGCTAGCGCACCAGCCAGCGTGAAGGCGGTGAGCTTGTAGCCAAAGGTGCCGTAACCCACGGCCTTCATGCGGTGCTCGTTGACGCGAATGCCGCACAGCACGCGCCCAAACGGGCTCCAGAGCAGGCGGCGCAGGCCCAGATAAGTGAGCAGCAGCACGGCCAGCGTGAAGTAGTAGAAGTGCGTCTTGTTCTCCAGATCGAACAGGCCCGCCACCGGCTTGAAGTTGACGTAGATGCCGTCAGAGCCGCCGAGCACCTTGTTGTCAAAGAAGAGGTAGAACACCATCTGCGCAAAAGCCATGGTCACCATGATGAAGTAGATGCCGTGCGTGCGCACCACGAAAAAGCCGATGATGAGCGCCGCCAGCCCCGAGGCCAGCACCGCCAGCGGCAGGCTTGTCCAGAGGCTCGCGCCATTGGCTTCGGGCGTGATGAAGGCCAGCGCATAACCGGCGAGGCCGAAGTAGGCTGCGTGCCCCAGCGACACAAGGCCGGTCACGCCTTGCAGCAGATCAAGGCTCATGGCAAAGATCGCCAGGATCATCATCTGCGCCAGCATCTGGTTGGCGTAGTCCTTGCCGAGAAGCGGGAAGGCAGCAAGCGCCACAAAGCCTGCGGCCACGATCACCTGTACGCTTTTGGGCAGGGCTTCGAGAATGGGTTTGGCGTGGCTCATTGCTTGAACAGCCCTTCAGGTTTCCACAGCAGCACGGCTGCCATGAGCATGTACACCAGCATGCCCGCGATCGAGGGCACGAGCACTTTGCCGAAGGTGTCCACCAGGCCCACCATCAGCGCCGAAATGAAGGCTCCGCGCACCGAGCCGATGCCGCCAATCACCACCACCACAAAGCACATGATGAGCACTTGCCCGCCCATGTTGGGGTACACGCTGGAAATCGGCGCGGCGATCATGCCGGCAATCGCGGCGAGCGCCAGACCCATGGCAAACACCACGGCGTAAATGCGGTTGATGTTGATGCCCAGCGCCTCGGTCATGCTGCGGTTGAAGGCCCCGGCGCGGATTTTCATACCCAGCCGGGTTTTCGAGATCAGCAGGTACAGGCCCACGGCGAGCGCCACGCACACCGCCATGAGAAACAGGCGGTAGTGAGGGTAGTTCAGCGTGTCGGTGAGCTGGATCGCGCCCGAGAGCACGTCAGGCACTTTCACGCCATGCACATCGTCGCCCCAGAGCAGCGAGCGCAGTTCTTCGATGATGTAGATCAGGCCGAAGGTCAGCAGCACCTGGTCGAGGTGGTCGCGGGCATAGAAGTGGCGAAACAGAAAACGCTCCAGCACCAACCCGAGCAGCACGGCAATGGGCGTGCCCGCGAGGATGGCGAGGAACAGGTTGTCAAAGCGCGTCGCGAGCGCGTAGGCCAGATAGGCACCGATCATGTAGAAGCTGCCATGGGCGAGGTTGACCACGCCCATGATGCCGAAGATCAGCGTGAGGCCCGCCGCCAGCATGAACAGCAGCAGACCGTACTGCACGCCGTTGAGCAACTGGATCAGGAGGTTGGCGAAATCCATAGGAGTTTGTGTGTGGGTTGGACTTTGATCGTTCGACAAGCTCACGACAGGCCGAGCTCAGTCCGAACGGAGTTTCAACTTCGGTATGTTAGCCGCGCTGTGCTTCCAGATCGCGCAACTTGAATCGCTGGATTTTGCCAGTGGCCGTCTTGGGCAACTCATTCACAAACGCCATGTTGCGCGGGTATTTGTGGGGCGTGAGCTTGGACTTCACAAAAGCCTTGATCTCGTCTTCCAGCTCAGGCGTGTGGGCCACACCCGGCTTGAGCACCACATAGGCTTTCACCTTGGTCAGGCCCTGGTCATCGGCCACGCCAATCACGGCAGCTTCGAGCACGCTGGCGTGCTGGATGAGCGTGGCCTCCACCTCGAAGGGCGACACATACTGGCCGCTGACCTTGAGCATGTCGTCGCTGCGGCCCGCGTAGGTGTAATAGCCGTCGGCATCGCGGCTGTATTTATCGCCGCTCTTGGTCCACTCGCCCCGGAAGGTGTCACGCGATTTTTCGCGGTTGCCCCAGTACATGAGCGCGGCGCTCGGGCCCTTGATGTAGAGGTCGCCCACCTCGCCGTCGGCCACAGCGTGACCGTCTTCGCCGCGCAGCTCCACCTCGTAGCCGTCCACGGGCTTGCCGGTGGTGCCGTAGCGCACGTCGCCAGGGCGGTTGGAGAGGAAGATGTGCAGCATTTCGGTGGAACCGATGCCGTCGATGATTTGTGCGCCGCAGTAGGCGGTGAATCGCTCGCCAATGTCTTGCGGCAAGGCTTCGCCTGCCGAAGAGCACATGCGCATGGCCACCGCCGATTTGGGGGGCAGGTTTGGCGAGGCCAACATGCCTGCATAGCCCGTGGGGGCACCGAAGAAAACAGTGGGTTTGTTTTCAACCCAGCGCTTGAACACGGCATCGGGCGTGGGGCGCTCGGCCATGTACAAGGCGGTGGCACCCACCGCGAACGGAAAGCTCAAGCCATTGCCCAGCCCGTAGGCGAAGAACAGTTTGGCTGCCGAGAAGCACACATCGCTCTCGCGCAGTTGCAGCACCGGCTTGGCATAGAGTTCAGCCGTCCAGTAGGGGTTGGCCTGCGTGTGAACCGTGCCCTTGGGGCGGCCCGTGGAGCCGGAGGAGTAGAGCCAGAAGCCGGGGTCGTCGCCCACGGTGCGGGCGGGGGCTTCGGCCTCGTCGCACGATTGCAGCAGCAGTTGCAAATCGAGCGTTTTCAGTTCGGTGCTGAGTTTCGTGTTGGCCGGGTTGCTCACCACGATCTTGCGGATTTCGTGGGCGCTGGTCTTCATGGCGGCTTCGAGTGCGGGCAGCAGCGCGGCACTCACCACCGCCACCTGTGAGCGGCTGTGCTCCAGCATGTAGGCCAGGTCGGCCGCGGGCAGCAGCGTGTTCACGCACACGGGCACGATGCCGGCGTACATGGCACCGAGGTAACTCACGGGCCAATCGTTGCAGTCGTGCATGAAGAGGAAGATACGCTCTTCGCGGCGCAGGTCCAGACTCTTGAGGGCTGATGCCATCAGCCTTGTCTGGCGGGCCAGCTCGCCATAGGTGAGGCGGCCCGTGTCGTCGATGCAGGCGGTTTTGCTCGCGCGGCCTGCATTGGTGTCGATGATGTACTGCGCAAAGTTGAATGTCTGGCCGGTGGCCGGTGCTGCAACGCTCATGTTTTTGTCTCCTGGTGAATCACGGGTTCTTGAACTATGTTTGCAAGAAACCTCTGGATGGTGGGCCGTTCGGACTGAGCTTGGCCTGTCGTGAGCTTGTCGAACGATCGAAGTCCTCCTGCCCCTCGACAGGCTCAGGGCGAACGGGCTTCTTCATCAATCCCTTTTTATACACTGGGGAAAGCCGCAGAAGTTGCCTGGATGGCGCTGCGCTGGTGGTAGAAACCCAGGCCCCGCAAACCGCCCAGTTCTTCGCCGCCACCGGCCCGGCCCGGCCCGCCGTGCAGGCTCATGGGCATGACGTTGCCGTGGCCTGTTTGCACATCGGCAATGTCGGGCGTGATCACGTGCACACGGCCATGCGCGTGGGCAATGCTGGTCGCTGCCGCAAAGGCCTGCTGCGCGTCGTGCGTGTAGATGGATGCGGCCAGCGAACCTTCGCCCTTGGCGATGAGCTGCCGGGCTTGTTCCTGCGTGTCGTAGGCAATCAGTGTGGACACGGGGCCGAACACTTCAACCTCGTGCACGAGCTTGGAGGCAAAGCCATCGGTGCAGCCCAGCAGCACGGGGGCCACGCAGGCGCTCTTGCCCGCCTCGGCACCCAGCAGGGCACTCTTGCTGCCGTCGTGCAGGACGGCGAGTTCGGTCTTGAGCTGGGCAATGCCCGCCTGAATGGTTTCGTACTGCTCCATGCTCACCAGCGAGCCCATGCGCACAGCCTCCAGGCGCGGATCGCCCACCGTGGTTTTGGCCAGCCGCGCCGACAAGGCTTGCGCCACGGCTTCGTAGCGGGCACGGGGCACAAACACGCGGCGGATGGCCGTGCATTTCTGGCCGGATTTGACCGTCATTTCGCGGGCCACTTCTTTCACCAGCAGGGCCTCGGCCTCTTCGTTGGCACCGGGCAGCAGCCAGGCGCTGTTGAGGCTGTCGGCCTCAATGTTCACGCGCACCGAACGCTCGGCCACAGCCGGGTGGCGGCGAATCACGGCAGCCGTGGCGGCCGAGCCGGTGAAGCTCACCATGTCAAAAGGCTGGAGCTGGTCCATCAGACCCGCAGAACTGCCGCAGACGATGGAAATCGCACCCACCGGCACGATGCCCGCATCCACCACATCTTTCACCATGCGCTGCGTGAGCCAAGCCGTGGCGGTGGCGGGTTTGACGATGATGGGCACGCCCGACAACAGGGCCGGAGCTGCCTTCTCCCACAAGCCCCAGCTCGGGAAGTTGAACGCATTGATCAACAGCGCCACGCCATGACGCGGCGTGAGGAAGTGCCCACTTTGAAAGCGCCCGTCCTTGCTGAGCGACTCCAGATCGCCGTCTTTCAGAAAGTGCGCCTCGGGCAGCTTGCTGCCCAGCCGGGCGTAGTAACCCAGCGTGAAAATGCCGCCGTCCACGTCCACCATGGTGTCGTTCTTGACGGTGCCGCTGTTGCGGGTGGAAATCTCGTAATAAGCCTCTTTGTTGGCGCTC
>JBJOKU010000103.1:0-5780 GCA_046045925.1 Pseudomonadota bacterium | reverse complement strand
CTGGCCCTTTTCGTCGAAGGCCATCACCACGGCCGCCGCGCCGTAACGCTTGATGAGCTTGGCCTGGTGCTTGAACGACTCCACGCCCTCTTTCATCGAGATGGAGTTCACGATGCCCTTGCCCTGCACGCAGCGCAGGCCCGCCTCGATGACGCTCCACTTGGACGAGTCGATCATGATGGGCACACGGGCGATGTCGGGCTCGGAGGCGATGAGGTTCAAGAAGCGCACCATCGCCGCCTGCGAATCGAGCATGGCCTCGTCCATGTTCACGTCGATCACCTGCGCGCCGTTTTCCACCTGCTGCCGCGCCACGGCCAGCGCCTCCTCGAACTGGCCGTTCAAGATCATGCGGGCAAAGGCCTTGGAACCCGTCACATTGGTGCGCTCGCCCACGTTGACAAACAGCGTGCCCTCGCCAATGGACACCGGCTCCAGGCCAGAGAGCTTCATCGGGGGAACAGCAGTGGTAGGGGCGGAAATGGGATCGGGGGCGACGGAAGTCGTGGCAGTCATGGTCTCACCTGCGGGGGCAGCGTTTCAGGTGAGCGTCGTTGAACCAGTAAACCCCCAAGCCTGACACGGCTAGTCCGTGCTGCAACGCTCCTTGGGGCGAGGCGTGATTTTAACGGGGCGCTATTTGCCTGGGCCAAAGATGCGGCCAAAGAGCTTGTGCTTCGCTTCGACCCAGGTTTTGGTCAGGTCGCCATTGCGCTCCAGTGCCTCGTAGATGTCACGTATCAAATTTGCATCGACCACTTTTGCAGAGCGCAATTTATCCAGCAGTTCATACCCATGCCAGATCTTGATGTCAAAGTCTTGTGCCAGCTCGTGCATGCCCAAGTCATCCGTCACCACAATGGCCTCACGCACTTGCCCGAAGGCAAGTAGCCAGCAATCTGTATCCCCCGGCGGTGAGCGACCGCCTGAGGTAAAGCGTTCTGCCTCCTGCAACGCAGTACCTCGCAAGATGCCCTGCACCAGCTTGATCTCTGCCTTTTCGTCGGCGCTCAACCGCACCCGTTTGGCCATACGCTCGTCGGCAAACTCTGGGTCATCAAACCACGGATAGCGCGATTTCAGTCGTGGATTTCTGTGAACCTCATCCTCAACGGCCTTGAGGATGGTCAGCACGTAATCTTTCTGCCCAAACCGGACACCCACGGCTGGCCGTACGCGTTTGGCCAATCGCAGATATGTGTTGGTGTCGAGAAGAACCAGCGTCGTCAACGGAGCAACTCCCCATGCAGTGCGATCGCGTCTTGCATGGGTATGTCCATTACTTGCTGGATATAGCCCGCCCCGGTATTTTTATTCTTGATCATTCTTTGCAGCGAGGTGAAAAAACCGCTGCGAAACACATTCTGCGTAGCAGCCACGTAGGCGGCTGGCTCTGGAGGCATAGGGTCAAACAAGCCCTCGCTCACCAAGCGCCCCCTGCGTGTGTTTCTGAGGGCATGAATCTCTGCTTCACTGCTCTTGAGCACAGGCAACCCTGTTGCGTGTGCATAACGGTTCGTTTCCGCAAACACGCTAAAAAGAGAAATGCTGTGCTCATCCGCAATTTGCTGCAACACCTTGGCCTGCGCCGAGGCGGTGCGTTGCTGGATGGCGACCTGATGTGCCTGCGAAGCCAAAGCGCGCGGAAACAGCAGCGCTCCAGCAAACGCATCGGCAAAATCCTCGCCTTGTTCCTGCCCTGCCAACTCAGGCGTGTACACATGAGCCAGTTCATGCGCCATCCAGAACTTGAAGTCCTCCAGACGCGTATCAAGGTTCAGGAAGATGAACGTCACCTTCTCCGATGGCAGCAAAATGTGCAGGGCGTTTTTGTGGTTCTGCTTTTCACCCCACATCACCGGAACCACCACCGCCCCATTGGTTTGAAACTCGCCCAGCAAGTGCTCGTAGTGCAGCACCGCCTGCTCGCCCACCCCCAAACGCGTACGCACCTGCGCCACCAGTGTCTGCAAGGCCACATATTCAGTTGAGGCTGATGCCAACTGCACCCGAAAAGAAGACTGCTCGGGCAAGAACGCCACCAAAGGCTTGAGCAGCGCCCCCATCGCCATGGCGTTCAGAATGTGCTCATCCGTGGTTTTTGAGCTGCCCTTTTTGCGAAAGGCGATGACGGGCTGGTCTGCCACGGGCAACTGCACCAGATCGGCAAAACCCAATTTGAGCAGGGTAGCCAGCTTGAGCAGCTTGTCTGGCCGGGGAAAGTCTGTTCCCTTGAACCAATTGGTCACCGCCTGAGGAGTAACCCCCAATTGCTCGGCCAACGTCTTCTGGCTCCATCCCTTGGCTTGCAGCGCCTCTTTGACCTTATCTTTGTGGATAACTTTGTGCATAGCCTTTGCATTATCGGTTGACATGACCCAAAAATCAAGTTTAATCAAGCGACGTCTGCTCGTTTCGACACGAAAATGGGGCGCTCCGCCCGCGCCCGCAACTGCCCGCAACCGCCATCCACATCCTGCCCGGCGGACTGGCGCAGTTTGGTGAGGATGCCCAGGCGGTGCAGGCGGCGGACGAGTTGTTCGGCCTTTTCGCGCGGGGGGCGCTGGTAGGGCATGCCCTCAGTGGTGTTGTAGGGGATGAGGTTGAGGATGGCGTATTTGCCGGTGAGCAGGCGCACGATGCCCTGCACTTCTTCTTCGGTGTCGTTGATGCCGTCGAGCAGGGTCCACTGGTACTGGATGGGGTAGCCTGTGGCGCGGGCGTAGGCCTCGCCCGCTTCGACCAGCTCTTCGGGCGTGAGGCGCGGGGCGCGGGGCAGGAGTTGCTCGCGCAGCTTGGCACGGGTGGTGTGCAGCGAGAGGGCGAGTGCGGGTTTGACGCGGCCCTTGGGCAGGGCCTCGAAGGCACGCGGGTCGCCCACGGTGCTGAAAACGAGGTTCTTGTGGCCGATGTCGCCCGCCGTGCCGAGCAGGTCAATGGCTTCGAGCACGGCGTCGAGGTTGTGCGAGGGCTCGCCCATGCCCATGAAGACGACGCGGCGCACCTTGTGCTTTTCCCGCGCCAGCACCACCTGCGCCACGATTTCGGCGCTGCCGAGCTGGCGGATGAGCCCCGAGCGCCCCGTCATGCAGAAGGTGCAGCCCACCGCGCAACCCACTTGCGTGGACACACACAGCGCCGGGATGCGCCCCGGCGGCATGAGCACGCTCTCGACCATCTGCCCGTCGGCCAGCGCCACCACCTGGCGCAGCGAGCCGTCGCCACCCGGCTCTTCGGTGACCACGCGGGCGAGCGCGGCCAGATCGACCTCGATGACGGGCAGCTCTTTGCGCAGGCTGCCGGGCAGGAAGGTGCTCACGTCGCGCGGGCCGTGGTTTTGCGGCAGGGCCTGCGACCACAGGCGCAGCACGCGCAGCTCGTGGCGCGGGTTGGCCCCATGGTCACGCAGGCGTTGTTGCAGTTGGTGTATTTGCATGGCGGTTATTGTCTTTCAGGCTGCCCGCCAAACAGACGGCGGGGCATAATGCTGGTTGTATGCAAAGAACTCCTGTTTTTGGTTCGGAGTCACAAGATGGGTTTGATCAAGTCGCTGTTTTCCAACTCTGCCAAGAATGGTGAGCCCGCGGCATCTGCACCTGCACCAACTTATTCGGCCAACAGTGCCGAATCGGCTCGCCGCGCCGCCGAATTGCTCCGCGCACCCACTGCCCTGATGCGGCTGACACAAAGCGAAGCCCTGATTGTTGTTCGCTACATGCGGCCGGGCATGCTGCCCGAGGGCACTGTTTTCATCCGCGAGGGCGACGACGAAGACAACGATTTCATGATGCTGGTGCTCGATGGTGAGGTCACGGTTGAGTCGCGCAACCCCAGCCGTACCGAGTCCAAAACCATCAAGGTGCTTGAAGCCGGCAGCCTGATTGGCGAAATGGCCCTGCTCGACGGCGAGCCCCGCTCGGCCACCTGCACAGCCTCCACCGACCTGATGTTCGCCCAGCTCACGCGAGCCGACTTCGAGCTGCTTCTGCAAGACGACCCATCCACAGGCTCCAAGCTCTTGCTCGCCATTTCGTTCCGCATCGCCGAGCGCATGCGTGACACCGCCGATAAACTCAAGGTTTCGATGCAGCTCATCGAAACCCTGCAAGAAGAAATCGACCGTTTGCTCCCCACCTGACTGCTTCCTCCCGACAAGCACCACCATGTCACCCGACTCGCCAGACCGCCGCTCCACACTCGCGCAGTTCCTGCTTGCAGGGCTGGCTCTGGGCGGTTCCCGTCTGGCCTTGGGAAATCAGGGCGCAGCGCCCAGCTTCGGCATTGTTCCTTACCTGCCCTCACGGAGGCTTTTCGAGCTGTACAACCCGCTCTTGCCTGTGTTCAGCAAGGTTTTGGGCGGGCCTGTTGACATCAGTTCAGCCGCAGACTATCGCCAGCATATTTCGCTCATCAGGGCGGGCAATTACGACATCGTTGCGGATTCTCTGTTCATCAGCCGCATTGCGCAACGTGAGCATGGACATATTCCGCTGCTGCGCACCAAGGTCGGCCTTGAAGTCATCATCGTTGTCCCGAAAGCCAGCGCCTCTCGCTCGCTCCAGGACCTCGCGGGCAAATCAATTTGCCTGACAGACCGCACCGCCGCACTCGGTGTGATCGGCCTGCAATTCCTGCGCTCGCGGGGCCTGCCCCCCGATGACAAGGTGCGCGTTGTGCGCTCTGGCTCTCACCAGAACTCACTTGAGTTGATGCTGGCCGGACACGCTGCTGCCGCCATCGTGTCCAAAACCACGCTGGCACAAGTCAGCCCAGAGACGGCCCAATCCGTGCGCATTCTCGCCACCCCGCCAGCAGGCTTGGCCTCGGTGGTGTACCACGTTCACCCCCGACTGGCAAAACAGGCCCAGCCCATTCGTGAAGCCTTGCTGTCATTTGCCAATACGGCTGACGGAAAAAGGTTCATTGACTCCCTGGGTCACAAAGGGCTGGTTCCCGTGACTGATGCCGAGATGAAGTCACTTGACCCCGCCGTTGTTGAGTTTTACCGACAGCTTTGAAACCCCGGCAGCCTCTTTCTGCGCCCTGCCCTTGCGGCTCGGGCCAGACTTATCTCGATTGCTGCCACGCCGCGCACACGGGCGCACCCGCCCTCTCGCCCGAAGCGCTCATGCGTTCGCGCTACAGCGCCTATGTGCTGGGCCTGATCGACTACCTTCTCGCCACTTGGCACCCCAGCACCGCACCGGGCGACCTGGAGCTGGGTTTCACCAAATGGCTGGGCCTTGAAGTGCTGGATGCGCAAGAGCAAGGCGACGCGGGCGTGGTGGAATTCATCGCCACCTTCAAGGTGAGTGGCCGCCTGCAACGCCTGCACGAAATCAGCCGCTTTGTTCGCGAGGATGGCCGCTGGCTTTATATCGACGGCCAGCAGTTGGAGGACTGAGCCATTTCCGCCTTCTTCTCGCCCGAGAGCGAATTGACCTCACACGCCAGCGCCGAACAAGCCCCGCTCGACATTCTGGGCAGCGTTTTCGGCTACTCCGAATTTCGCGGCGAGCAAACCGCCATCGTTGACCACGTGATCGCGGGCG
This sequence comes from Pseudomonadota bacterium, assembly GCA_046045925.1. GTDB lineage: Bacteria > Pseudomonadota > Gammaproteobacteria > Burkholderiales > Burkholderiaceae_C > JBJOKU01. Next base: position 228 of record JBJOKU010000103.1, on the reverse strand, counting down.
GCGACGCGCTGGTGCTCATGCCCACGGGCGGCGGCAAGAGCCTTTGCTACCAAATCCCGGCCATTGCGCGACACCGCGCTGGCTTGGGCGTGACCGTCGTCATTTCGCCGCTGATTGCGCTCATGCACGACCAGGTGGGCGCGCTGCACGAAGCGGGTGTGAGCGCCGCGTTTCTCAATTCCACCCAGAGCTTTGAAGAAAGCAGCCAGTTGGAGCAACAACTGTTTC
>JBJOKU010000102.1:0-5816 GCA_046045925.1 Pseudomonadota bacterium | reverse complement strand
CCTTCGCAGCAGCGACTACAACGTTGGCGGTTCCAACTCGGGTGGAGGCAGCAATGGCAACCTGCTGGGCGGCAACAATGGCGGCGGCACAGGCAACGGCAGCAACCGCAACGGTGGCAGTGGTTCCTCCAGCAATCCAAACGCTGTGTTCAACAGCAGCTATGGCTCGCGCCAGGATTCGCAGTTGCAGAACAACGCCTTCAACGGAGCCCAGAATCCCGAGCAAGGCCAGGAGGGCTCAAATGACCAGAACCCCAATCAGGGGGGCACGTCACAAGGCCAGGGGGCCCCGGCCACCACTGGTCTCAACGACGCCCTAGATGAGATGCAACTCGACGTTGCAGACGTGCAATTGCTGGCGCTCGGACTGGTCGCTGGTGCTGCACGCCCCTGTATACTTTGGAACGCTCCCGAGAGCGATCTTCCCGGCCAGGAGCGTGCTCCTGTCAAGCGGAAAGCCAAGACATCCCGCGGCGCGGCAACCGTCCTGTGGGGAAGCCCCAAGAATTTTTAACAAGGAAAAAGCATGAGTACCAATGAGACGAGCCCTTCCCAGGCAGCCGCAATGACCCCCCAGATCATCTGGGACGATTCCAAGATGCAAACGACCTATGCCAACGTCTGCAACGTGATGGGCACTCGCGAAGAAATCATGGTTCTGTTTGGCACCAACCAGGCCTGGCAGGCAGACAGCAAGGAAGTGCAGGTCAATCTGAGCAACCGCATCGTGGTGAATCCCTACGCTGCCAAGCGCCTGCTCACCATGCTGGAAATCGGTCTGCGCGAGTATGAGTCCCGCTACGGTGAGCTCAAGCTCTGATTCACCCAATCCGACCCTTTTGATGGCCACCTTGTGTGGCCAATTCATTTATGTCTGCGGTTGAACAGTTCACGCAGCAAATCCAGACGCTTGCCCGTCTGGATGAAACACAAGATTGTTGGGATGAGTGGCTGAGCCTGCTGGTCACCGGACTCCAGTCCGAGGTTCAGGAAGCCGCCCTCGTTTGGGGTGAAGATGCCGTCTTCAGACCCGTGGCCTTCTGGCCTCAAGGCAAGCCCTGCGGCGCAACGCTTGCAGGCTTGTGCGAACAAGCTCTTGCGCTCAGGCTGCCCAGCAGCAGGATGGGTGCGCCCTCGTATCTGGCCATTCCGGTTGTGATAGGGCAGGAGCTGTGTGGGGTTGTCGCGCTGCAATTCAAGGCAGCCATTCCCCGCAACGCCAACGAGTGGATTCGCTGGGGCATGGGCTGGCTGGCCAATCGCCAGGGGCGCAAGGACACTGAGGCCCGCGAAGCCCTGCGCGAACGGCTGCTCTCGACGCTGAACCTGCTCATGCTGGTCATGGCCGAAAAAAAATCAGCCCACGCCTGCCAGGTTGCCGTGACCGAGATGGCTGTGGCACTCGGATGCGAGCGCGTCTCGGTCGGCTTTGGCCAATCCCACCGTGGTGTGCATCTGGTTGCCATGTCACATACGGCGGATGTGCAGACGCGGCTGGATCTGTCCAAGCGCATTGAAGCCGCCATGGACGAGGCGGCAGACCAGGGCTGCGCGGTGGTGGTGCCGCAGCCCGATGACACTGAATCCAGGCACTTGATCCTCTTGGAGCACTTGCAACTGTCAACCCAGTATGGCAGCGACTTTGTTCTGAGTGTGCCATTTGCCATCGACTCCGATCACTCCTGCGTTTTTACCTTCGAGTGGGATGCGGGGAAGTTTTCAGAGGATGCCGAGCATGCCGCCAACACATGGCCTGCGGTGGTGGCCACCGTCCTGCACGACAAGCGCACGCAGGAGCGATCCCTGTGGCAGCGCCTGCGCGATCGCGTGCGCCATGAGGCCCGGCTCGTTCTGGGGCCTCGTCACGTCAAGCGCAAGCTCATCGCCTGCGGTCTGGCGCTGTTTGTGCTCTTCGCGGTTTTTGCAAAAGGCGATTTCCGCGTTACCGCGAATGCCAGCCTGGAGGGGGCTGTTCGCCGCCAGGTGGTGGCACCCTTCGATGGATATGTCGCCTCTGCCAATATGCGGGCGGGACAGATGGTCAAGTCGGGCGACCTCATGGCATTGCTCGACGACCGTGATCTCAAGCTCGAAGCGTCCAAATGGTCGAGCCAGCAAAACCAGTACGCCAGCCAGATGAGCGATGCCGTGGCCCAGCGCAACCTGGCCCAAATGCAAATTGCCTACGCCCAGACCAGACAGGCAGCGGCCCAGCGCGAACTCTCGGAAACCATGCTGTCGCGTTCCAGGGTGGAAGCCCCGCTGGACGGAGTCATCGTCAGTGGCGACTTGTCGCAATACCTTGGCGGCGCGGTCAAGAAAGGGCAGGCGCTGTTCGAGATTGCACCACTCGACTCCTACCGCATCGTCTTGCTGGTGGAGGAGGGCGACATTGCCTGGATACGTCCAGGGCACAAGGGCGTGGCCATGCTGGCTGCGCTGGCTGGCGAAGAAATTCCGTTTACCGTGACCCTTGTGACCTCCGTGGCGCAAGTCAGTGAGGGCAAGAACCGCTTTCGCATTGAAGCAAAACCCGATGCCCAGATTCCGAGCCTGCGACCCGGCATGGAAGGGGTGGGCAAAGTCAGCATCGAGGATGCGCGGCTGGTCTGGATCTGGACGCGCAAGATGAGCGACTGGCTGCGTCTGCAAGTCTGGGCCTATCTCGGGGTTTGAGGGCATGACCGGCTCGCTGTTCTCCAGCTCCTGGTACCGGGTTTGCAAGCTCAAGCCTTGTCTGCGCACGCAAGCGCGCATCGTGCGTCACACCTACAGGGGCCAGCGCTGGTATGTGTTGCAAGACTTGGGCAGTGGGCGCTTTGTTCGCTTTCAGCCCAGCGTGTACCGCATTCTGGCGCTCATGGACGGCCAGCGCACACTGGAGGATATCTGGCTGACGGTTTGCGAGTTGCTGGGCGATGAGGCGCCCACGCAGGACGATGTGGTCAACCTGATGTCGCAGTTGCACCAGGCCAATGTCTTGCGCACCGACAAGAAGCCCGATCTGGAAGAGATCAACGAGCGGCGTGAAAAATCGAAAAAGGCCAAGTTCAAACAGTACTTTTCCAATCCACTGTCAATCAAGATTCCGCTGTTCAATCCGGACAAGTTTGTCTCTTGGTTCACGAGCTCGCTGCCGGACTGGTTCTGGCGTGTGCTGCCTTGGCTGTGGGTGGCATTGGTCGGTTCGGCCATTGTGCTGGCGGCGCTGAGCTGGAACGAACTGGCTCAGGATATGACGGCGCAGGCCTTCTCGGCAGAAAACCTGCTGTCCATGGCGCTGATTTTTCCTGTACTCAAAGCGATTCACGAATTCGGGCACTGCATCGCCCTCAAGCGCTACGGCTGCACCACCAACGAGGTGGGCCTGATGTTCCTGATCTTCGTGCCCATTCCCTATGTTGAGGCCAGTCAGGCGGTGTCCATCAAGGACAAGCGGCAGCGCATGATGGTTGGGCTTGCCGGAATGGCCATTGAACTGGCCGTGGCGGCCGTGGCCTTGTGGTTGTGGTCTGGTGCGCAGCCCGGTCTGCTCAAGGCCATGCTGCACCAGACCCTGATCCTGGCGAGCTTCACCACCGTGGTATTCAATGCCAACCCTTTGTTGCGCTTTGACGGTTATTACGTTTTGGCGGACTGGCTCGAAATTCCCAACCTATCCCAGAAAGCCAACCAGTATTTTTTCCATCTCTTCAAAAAGCACGCGTTCAAGACTGACTCGCAGCCTCCAGACACCGCCACACCCTCCGAGCCCGGCATCCTGGTGAGTTACTCGATAGCGGCTTTCGTGTATCGCACACTGGTGACGGTGGGCATCATCCTGTTTGCATCGGAGCATGTCTTTTTGCTGGGTGTGCTCATCGCCATCTGGGCGGGCTGGGGTGCCATCGGTGCACCCTTGCAGAAATTCATCCAATACCTGCTCAACGACCAGCAACTTGCCCAGCAGCGCCAGCGGGCCGTGGCCACCACACTTTCAGTCTGTGCCCTTGTGCTGGCCTTCATTGCCTTCGTTCCCGTGCCATCATGGACGATGACCGAGGGCGTCATCTGGATGCCCGAGCAGTCGCGCGTGCGCATTCCCATTCCGTGCTTTGGCGATGCCGTGCTGGCCAAACCGGGCAGCCATGTGGCGGCCAATACCCGATTGTTGACCTGCACCGAGCCCGAAATTGATGCCATGATCACGCGCACCAAAGCGCAACTTTCCGAGCAGCAGGCACGCCTGCAAATGGCCCAGGTGCAAGACCGCGTGCAGTTGCAAATTGCCATGGCTGAGCGTGACCACCTCGATGCACAACTGGCCGACATGGAAGCCCGCCGGGGCGAGATGACGCTTGTCTCCCACCATGCAGGCGAGTTCGTGATGTCTGCCCCCGCTGATTTTCCTGGCCGGTATTTCAACAGGGGCGACGTTGTGGGCTATGTGCTTGACCCCAAGCGGTTTACCTTGCTGACGGTGGTTCCACAGGGAGAAGTTGACCTGGTCCGCAGCAGGACGCGCAACGTAGAGCTGCGTTCGGTGGATCGCGTGTGGGAACCCCTGGCCGCCAAGGTGGTGCGTGAAGTTCCGGCTGCCACCACAGAGCTGCCCAGCATGGCGCTGGCGCTGCAAGGGGGTGGCCGCATCGGCCTTGACCCCACGGCAGGCCCTGACAGCCAAGTGCCCAAGGCGCTCAATCCGCTCTTCCAGTTTGAACTCGCTTTCACCGGAGACCGCATGCCCCAGGCGCTGGGCAACCGCGTGCACGTCCGATTCGTGCATGAAACCGAGCCGCTGCTGCGACAGTGGTACAGGGCCATCCGCCAGCAGTTCCTGAAGAGGTTTGCCGCATGATCTCCCATGCCTTGCTGATGGGGGCCAACCCTTACCCCCAAAAGTTTGACTGGAAAGACCTGCCCTGGCTCGAGCGCATGGGCGAGCGTTTTCGCACCTGGTTGATGGGGCAGTCCTTGTCCAGATCAGGTTGGCTCGACCGCTTCGCTTCACGCGTGCTCGCACTCGAATCCGATCCCCGCATCACCGCTGTGGGCACACGCCAAATCCTGATCACGACGCTGCGTGCCCGGCTGCGCCGCAACGGACTGGATGATGAAGAAGCCGTGTCCCTGTGTTTTGCGCTGGTGCGCCAACTTTCAGGCGAACTGCTGGGCATGAAACATTACGCGACCCAGATCAAGGGCAGCGCCATCCTGCTCAAGGGCTTTGTGGCCGAGATGGACACTGGCGAAGGGAAAACCCTCACGGCCACACTGGCCACTGCGGCGGCAGCCTTGTCGGGCATGCAGGTGCACATCGTCACAGTCAACGATTACCTCGCTGCCCGTGATCACGAGTACCTCACGCCCCTTTACGCCGCGCTGGGCCTGACGTGCAGTTGCATTCCCGAGGGAGCCAAGCCTGAAGAGAAAATGGCAGCCTACAAGGCCGACATCGTGTTTTGCACCAACAAAACTGTGGTGTTCGATTACCTGCGTGATCGCCTGCAATTGGGACAGCGCATGAATCCGCTGTCCCAGCAACTCGATGCCATCGTGGCCGAGCCGGGCAGTTCGGGGCTGGGCACCACCATGCGCGGATTGCAATTCGTGGTGGTGGACGAAGCCGATTCCGTGTTCATCGACGAAGCCCGCACACCCCTGATCCTGTCTTCGGCGCGGGCCGATGAAGCGGCAGAAGCCTTCTACCGCCAGGGTGTTGCACTGGCGCGCCAGCTCAAGGACACGCAAGACTACGTTTACCACCCCGACTACCGGCGGGCAGAGCTCACACAGGCTGGCCGTGACCGGCTCAAGGAGATGACGAGCGGCCCCGA
>JBJOKU010000101.1:0-5832 GCA_046045925.1 Pseudomonadota bacterium | reverse complement strand
GCGCAAGGTGGGGGTGGTGGGCTATTGCTGGGGTGGCCTGCTCACCTGGCTGTCGGCCTGCCGGGTGGATGGGGTGGACGCTGCCGTGCCCTACTACGGCGGCGGCATGCCCGACTTTGCGAATGAGCATGCCAAATGCCCGGTGCTGGCCCACTTTGCTGATCAGGACATGTGGATTCCACCCGAAGGCATTGAGGCGTTCAAGACCGCACAGGCCGGGGCCAACCCACCCGTGGAGGTGCATCTGTACCACGCCCATCACGGCTTCAACCGAGACGGCAGCTCGGTGTACGAGCCCGTTTCCGCCGACCTCGCCCGCGAGCGTACGCTGAACTTTTTCCGGACGCATCTGGAATGAAGTTCCCTGGCTTCAAGCAGGCCCTGACCCGCGCCGGACTCGTCTGTGTGCTAGCACTCACTTGCGCGGTATCAGCTGCCGGGGAATACATCGGCCCGCTGTTTGATGCTCACCTCCACTACAACGTCGAGGCCCGCAACCCCTATCCGGTGGCTGATGTGGTGGGCCGCATGCAGCGCAGCGGGGTCAAGGCCATCATCGCCAACTCGCGACCCAATGAAGGCACGCTGGCGCTGGCGGCGGCTCAAGAGGCGCGTCAAGCCGGGGTGACGGTGGTGCCTTTCATCCGCCTGTACCGTAACCGCGCCGATTACGACAACTGGTTCCGCGACGAGACCATCTACACCATGGTGCAAACCGAGCTGGCCAAAGGCACGGCGGCGGGGCCATACCGGGGCCTGGGTGAATTCCACCTGTACGACAGCACCAACGCCAATGGGCTGGTGGCCGCCAAGCTCATGCGGCTGGCTGAAGAAAAGGACCTGGCCGTGCTCGCCCATGTGGACGACACAGCCGTTGATTTGCTCATGGCCCACACGGCCAGCAAGGGCCAGCGTGTCAAGCTGATCTGGGCCCACACCGGCATCCACGGGGCCGACATCCGCCGTGTGGAGGAGTTGCTGCGCAAATACCCGCTGCTGGTGGGCGAACTCTCCTACCGGCCCGGCCTCACTTGCGCGGGTGGCCAGCTTTGCCCGGATTGGAAGGCCCTGTTCTCGAAATACCCCACACGCTTCATGCTTGGCTCGGACACCTGGATCAACCAGCGATGGGATGCCTACGAGCGATTGATGAAAGACTACCGCGTCTGGCTTGGCGGACTCGATGCCGAGGTGGCTGGGCGTATTGCGTGGCGCAACGGGGCCGAGATGTTTGGCCTGCCCCAGACGGTTCAGTCCAGATAACGTTTGCGCCAGAAGTAAAGGCCCATCGCGCTGACGATGGTGCCCATGATGCCCAGCGCCCACCACAAGCCCTCGGCACGGTGAATCCAGGGCAGGAACTCGAAGTTCATGCCGAAAAAGCCCGTCATGAAGTTGAGGGGCAAAAACACCGCGGTGAACACGGTGAGCGTGCGCATGATGTCGTTGGTGCGCTGGCCTTGCAGCGAGAAGTGGATCTGCACGGCGGTTTCGGCGCTCTGCTCCAGCCGCCTCACATGGTGCACCACGCGCTCAATGTGCTCCAGCACGTCGCGGCTGCGCACCTTGAGCAGCTCCAGTTCGCGCTCGCGCTCGGGGTTGTGTCCTGCACTCCAGGATTCCAGCGCATCAATCCAGTCCTGCATGGCGCTGCGCTGGTCTTCGGCGATTTCGTCGAGCTGGTGCAGCGTGATGCGGGCCTCCAGCAGGGCGCTCCAGTTGCGGAAGCGGCTTTTGCTGTTGAGCAGCTCGGTTTGCCAGTGGTCGAGCTGGCGCGTCAATTCGCGACGCAGGTCGAGATAGCCGTCCACCACCGTGTTGAGCAGTCGCAACATCAGGTCGGCGCTGCTGGTGGGCAGGCGTTTGCGGCCCTGCTCGTCGGCGGCGAGTTGCAGCAGGCGTGCCGCGTAGGCATCGCGCACCGCGCAATCCGCAGGGTGGACGGTCAGCAGCACGCGGTCAAACAGGGCAATGCCCACAGGGCTGGTGTCGATGCGGCGCAGCACGGGCGGGCCATGGTGCTTGACGGGCTTGGCCGCTGTTTGCGAGGGCGCAGCAGCAGGGTCGAGCGTGGCCAGACGGCGGAAGACCATCAGGTCGTACTGCGAGGTGTAGTCGTAATGCGAGGGAATCTGCGGGTTGAGCAGGTCCGAGATGTGCAGGTCCAGCAGTGCGCTGCCACACAGCCGCTGCAAGACGGCGTTGAGTTCGGCAGACTGGGCTTCGAATTCGGGGCGGGAGCAGGCGATCCACACAAACCCGCTGTCGGGCAGGGCCGCAGGCGGCGCAGCGCATTCTTCAACGGCGGGTTGGATGTGAAAGACGCGCACGGCTTGGCTGCGGAGCTGTTTACTGCTCACGCAGCAGTTTGGCCGCCTCGATGGCGAAGTAGGTCAGGATGCCGTCGGCCCCGGCGCGCTTGAAGGCCAGAAGGCTTTCCATCATCACCGCGTCGTGGGCCAGCCAGCCATTGGCGGCGGCGGCCTTGAGCATGGCGTACTCGCCGCTCACCTGGTAGGCGAAGGTGGGGACGCGGAATTCGTCTTTCACGCGTCGCACGATGTCCAGATACGGCATGCCGGGCTTGACCATCACCATGTCGGCGCCTTCGGCAATGTCGAGCGCCACTTCGCGCAAGGCCTCATCGGAGTTGCCGGGGTCCATCTGGTAGACCTTCTTGTCGGCCTTGCCGAGGTTGCCCGCGCTGCCCACCGCGTCGCGGAAGGGGCCGTAAAAGGCACTGGCGTATTTGGCGCTGTAGGCCATGATGCGGGTGTGGATGTGGCGATCCATTTCAAGCGCATTGCGGATCGCGCCGATGCGGCCATCCATCATGTCAGACGGGGCCACGATGTCCACCCCGGCGCGGGCCTGCGTGAGCGCCTGCTGCACCAGCACTTCCACGGTTTCGTCGTTCAGGATGTAGCCGGTGTCGTCGAGCAGACCATCCTGCCCGTGGCTGGTGAAGGGGTCGAGCGCCACATCGGTCATCACGCCCAGCTCGGGAAAGTGGCTTTTCAGCGCCTTGACCACGCGGGGCACGAGGCCGTTGTCGTTGAGCGCCTCGCGGCCATCGGGCGTTTTGAGGCTGGTGTCGATCACCGGGAACAGTGCCATCACCGGAATGCCCAACTCCACGCATTGCTCGGCCACGGGCAGCAGGCGATCCAGGCTCAGGCGCGAGACGCCGGGCATGGAGGCCACGGCCTCCTCGCGCTTTTCGCCGTCGAGCACAAAGACGGGGTAGATCAGGTCGTTGGCCGAGAGCGCCGATTCGCGCACCAGATTGCGGGTGAAGGCATCGCGGCGCAAGCGGCGCGGGCGGGCGGCGGGGAAGGCGAAGATGAGGGTAGAGGCCATCGGATTAGATCGGTGTTTCTCGGTGAACAGCGGTCCAGACAAGACCGGATCAGACCGATTGTGCCGGGAAACATGCGCCCCGGAGGATTCGAAACGGCCTGCGGCAGGCTGCAACTCTCGTTTTTGTGGGATGCCAGCCTCAAGAATGTGACAAAAATGTTAAATCTCCCCGCAAATCGGCCAAAAAAGTCCATTTTTCGGGGCCGTGTATTGAAGAAGCTAACCGGTTTGGGTTACATTAGCCCTGCACGGTTCGCCGTGCCCCGCTTTTCCTCCCTGAGCGGGTGCCTGTTAGCGTGACAGCAATAGGCTTGAAGCCCGGCCAGTCCGGGCTTTTTTTTGCTTTTTTGTTTTTGAAACCTCCGGCTACACTGCCGCAATGACGTACCTGTTGGTTAAAACCTTTCACATAGTCTTTGTCGCCAGTTGGTTTGCCGGGCTCTTTTACCTTCCCCGCATCTTTGTCAATCTGGCGATGGTGGATCGGGGCAGCGAGGCTGAATACCAAAGGCTTTTGCTGATGTCGCGCAAACTGCTGCGTTTCATGACCATCCTGGCCGTACCAGCCCTTGTGCTGGGATTGTGGCTCTGGATCGGCCTTGGGGTGGGCAAGGGGCCGGGAAATGGCTGGTTGCACGCCAAGCTCCTGTTTGTCCTGCTCATCATGGGATATCACCATGCCTGTGCACGCATCTTGCGCAAGTTCGAAGCGGGTGAGAACTTGCGCAGCCACAAGTGGTTCCGCTGGTTCAATGAAGTGCCTGTGATTCTGCTTGTGGTTGTGGTGGCGCTGGTGGTGATCAAGCCGTTCTGAGGGTGGGTTGGGCCATGCAATTGCGCACCACGGCATGGCCGCTGACCCTCATTTATACGGCGTTGGTTGTTTATGCCAGCCTGTTCCCTTTTGCGGGCTGGCGAGACCAGGGCAATGACTGGTGGTTAATGCTCACGGCCCCCTGGCCACAGTACTGGACAGGCTTTGACCTCGCCAGCAACTGGCTGGGATACGTGCCCCTCGGTCTGCTGCTGGCACTGACCCTGCTGCGGACAAACCGTAATGCCTCGAACCGGCAAACCCTGTTGTTGGGGTTTTTATTGCCCAGCGCCTTGTCCCTGTTGCTTGAAACCTTGCAGCAATACCTGCCAGCGCGTGTGCCCTCCAACGTGGACTGGCTGGCCAACAGCGGTGGGGCCTTGACCGGCACGCTCTGCGCCCTGCTGCTGGAGCGAGGTGGTTTGATGGCCCGCTGGTCGCGATGGCGCATGCAGTGGTTTCCACAGGCAGCCACCGGCACCCTGGCGCTGCTGCTGGTGTGGCCGCTGGCACTGATATTTCCTGCCCCCGTGCCGCTTTCGCTGGGACAGGTCAGGGATCGCTTGTACAAGGCGCTTTCGCAGGGCTTGGCCGACAGCCCCTGGCTCGAATGGTTGTGGGACCCGGCAGAGCAGACCACCCGCCTGGCCCCTGGCGTGGAAATGCTGCTGGTGGCCATGGGTCTCTTGTGTCCCCTGTTGCTCGCGTACTCGATGTTGCGCGATGTGCCCAGACGCTTGTTGGCTTTGCTGTTGGTGGGCGGTGGCGCGGTCTTGATCACGGCACTGGCCACCTTGCTGAGTTTTGGCCCTGCCCACGCCTGGGCCTGGCTGGGTGAGACGGCACGGGCTGGATTGCTGCTGGGTGGGCTCACTGGCGTGATTTTTTGTGTACTCCCTCGCCGCGCCTGTCTGGCGCTGGCCATGCTGGGGCTGTTGCTGGCCTTGGTAATGGTGAATCTGGCCCCCGCAGATGCCTACTACAGCCACACTCTCTCCACCTGGGAGCAAGGACGTTTTGCCCGCTTTCACGGTCTCGCCCAGTGGCTGGGCTGGGTGTGGCCTTATGCGGCCTTGATCCACGCCTTCTCCCAGGTCATCCACCCGCGGCCCCACTCCGGGGGCCAAGCCTAAAATCGGAACATGACTCAAGCCAACTCCTACTACCAAAGACATATTTTTTTCTGCCTCAACAAGCGTGACAACGCAGAGGCCTGCTGTGCCGATCATCCGGCTCAAGAAGGCTTCGAACACTGCAAGGCGAAAGTCAAGGCCGCAGGTCTGGCCGGTGTTGGCAAAGTACGCGTCAACAAGGCCGGATGCCTGGATCGCTGCGCCGGCGGCCCGGTGGCCGTGGTGTATCCCGAGGCAGTTTGGTACACCTTCGTGGACAAGGCCGACATCGACGAAATCGTCGAATCCCACTTGAAAAACGGCAAGGTCGTTGACCGGCTGGTCTTGCCCGTCAACGTGGGCCGCTGATGATCAGGGCATGAACAGCGCCACTGAAAAATTCACGGTCACTGGCCCCGAAGGCGTGATCGAATGCGCCCGCGACCTGCCCGCAGGCGAGCCGCTGGGCACGGCGCTCATTGCGCACCCGCATCCGCTGTTTGGCGGCACCATGGACAACAAGGTGGTGCAGACGCTGGCACGCGC
>JBJOKU010000100.1:0-5843 GCA_046045925.1 Pseudomonadota bacterium | reverse complement strand
GGGCGTGAAGGGCATGAGCTTGCCACCCGCACCACGGTAGTAGAGCGTCTGCAAATGCACATGGCCGCCAAACACATGCGTCACGCCGCTTTCCTGCGTGGCCGCATCGAGGCTGTTTTGTGCGGTACGTGCGTCAACCACATACGTCCAGCGCTTGGGGTCTTGCGCACTGGCGTGCACCAGCAAGGCCGACTCCCAGCGCTGCTGGAGCGGCAGTGCTTCAATGAACGCACGCTGCTCCGGGCTCAGTTGGTTGTGCGTCCAGGATGCGCCAGCGTCTTCGTTCTTGATGACAGAAACCGGCGGCTGCAGCGCCAGTTGGTCGTGATTGCCTTGCAGCACGATGGCACCTTGAGCGGCGAGCTCCATCACCTGCGTCATGACCTCAGCGGGGGCCGGGCCGTAGCCCACCAGATCGCCGAGGATGGCGTACTGATCCACGCCCTGGCCTTGCGCGTGGGCAAGGCAGGCTTTGAGAGCATGGATGTTGCCGTGAATATCGGACATGAGGGCCAAACGCATTTTTTTGTCTCCGTGAGCAGGCTATTGTTTCCCAGTTGGTGTTTGTAGGGTGCGTGACACGCACTTCGTTTGATGCAGCGCAAATCCCGCTACAGTGTGGCGCATCCAAGCTGTACAGCGTCTTACAAGGAGACCCCCATGTCTGTGAAATCGCACTCTTTCAACTCGCGCTGGCCCCGCGCCATCATGGCATTGGCGGCAACTTGCCTGACCGCCCTCTGCACACCCGCAATGGCGCAGACCTACCCCAGCAAGCCCATCAAGTTTGTCGTGCCCTTCCCGGCAGCGAGCGCCACCGATGCCGTTGGCCGCGTGCTGGGTCAGGCCATGAGCGAGGCGCTCGGCCAACCCGTGTCCATTGAAAACAAGGCAGGGGCCAATGGCATTCTGGGTGCCGAAGCGGTGAAGAACTCTCCTGCCGATGGCTACACCTTCCTCGTCACCACCAGCACCACGCAAGCCGCCAACGCAAGCCTCTACAAAAAGCTGCCCTATGACCCGGTGAAAGACTTCACCCCCATTGGCAAGATTGGCGAAACAGGCTTCATCCTGATGGTCAAAAGCGAGTTCCCGGCCAACAACATGAAGGAGTTCATCGCCCATGCCAAGGCCAACCCCGGCAAACTGGCTTACGGACACGGCTCATCGGGCTCGCTGGTGTCTGCGGCCATGCTCGCGCAAATGGCGGGGCTTGAGGTGGTGAGCGTGCCCTACAAGGGCATCCCGCCCGCACTGACCGATCTGCATGGCGGGCAGCTCCAGTTTGCCTTTGCCGACGTGGGCAACGCGGTTTCGCAAATGAACGGCGGCAAGCTCAAGGGCCTTGGCACCACCACATCGCGCCGCGCAGGCCGCGCCCCGCAAGTGCCCACGATTGGCGAAACCGTGAAGGGCTACGACGTGGGCGCCTGGTTCGGCCTCATGGCTCCGGCCAACTTGCCCCCCGATGTGCTCAAGAAGGTGGGGGCGGCCTTCGCCACCGCGATGGCCAAACCCGAAGTGAAAGACAAGTTGCACAACGCAGGCATCGACATCGACATGCAAGACTCCGCCCAGCTCGCCAAGACCATTGATGCCGAAATCAAGAAGTGGTCTGGCTGGGTCAAGGCCGCCGGCATCACGCCCGAGTGAGACCAGCAGCCCCGTTCGCCCTGAGCCTGTCGAAGGGCAGCGACAACCCCCAATGACTGGAACCACATGAGCGAAGGCGCACTCGCAGGCATCCGCATCATCGACATGACGGGCGTGGTGCTCGGCCCCTACGCCACGCAAATCCTGGGCGACTACGGGGCCGATGTCATCAAGATCGAGCCCCCGGGCGGTGACATCATGCGCCATGCCGGGCCGATGAAGCACCCCGGCATGGGCCACAGCTTCATCAACGCCAACCGCAACAAGCGCTCGGTGTTGCTCGACCTGCGCCAGCCCGACGACAAGGCCGCGCTGCTCAAGCTCTGCGAAACCGCCGACGTGCTCACCTACAACATCCGTCCGGCCAGCATGGCGCGCCTCGGCTTGGGCTATGAAACCTTGCAGGCCATCAACCCGCGCCTCGTGTACTGCGGCGCGTATGGCTACAGCGAAGGCGGGCCGTACTCCGACTGGCCCGCGTACGACGACCTCATCCAGGGCGCGGTGTGCATCCCCTCGCTCATGCTGGACAGCGGCAGCCCCGAGCCGCGCTACGTGCCCGCCACCTTTGCCGACCGCGTGACCGGCCTGAACATGGTGCACGCCGTCATGGCCGCGCTGCTCGCCCGCGTGCGCACCGGGCGCGGCCAGAAGGTGGACGTGCCCATGTTCGAGTGCCTGTTGCAATTTGTACTCGGCGAACACCTGGGCGGCGAAACCTGGCAGCCGCCCATCGCACCCATGGGTTACGGGCGCATGCTCTCACCCAACCGCAAACCCTACGCCACCAGCGACGGCCACGTCTGCGTGCTCGTTTACAACGATGCCCACTGGCGCGCCTTCTTCAACCTCGTGGGCGAGCCCGAACGCATGAGCACCGACCCGCGCCTGGCCAGCCAGAGCGCCCGCATCGCCCACATCGACGAGCTATACGCGCTGGCACAAACCTTCGTCAAACAAAAGCCCACCGCCTACTGGCTCAAGGAACTCGCCGCGCGTGACATCCCCGTCATGCCCATGATGAAACTCGACGACCTGCTCACCGACCCGCACCTCACCGCCACCGGCGCATGGATCGACCACGAGCACCCGCATGAAGGCAAGCTGCGCCAGTTCAACCCACCCGTGCGAATGAGCGACACCCCCAGCAGCATCCGCAGGCCCGCGCCCAAGTTGGGGGAGCACACGGCTGAGGTGTTGGCTGAGCTGGGGTTGTAGCCACAACCGGGTGGTTGCAGGGTGGCTACAACCCCTAGAATGGGCGCAGAGGAAACACCAACGCATTACAACAATGTCCACCTTCGAAGCCAAGTCGCGTCAGCGCATGGAACCACCCTTCATCGTAGCGGGGTAACTATGCGATTCTTGCTGGATACCAACGTACTAATTCCGCTTGAAGATTCGCAATTGCCGTTGGTGCCGAGTCTCGCGTCGTTTGTCCGATTAGCGCATAGACATGGGCATGTGCTTTTGTATCACCCTGCATCTGAAGACGACATTCGAGAAGACAAGAATGCCAGTAGACGCAATCAGACACTGCAACGGTTAGGCCAGTACGAACGCCTAGACGCCCGTCCGGAATGTCCTTGGAATACGGGGGAGATGCGTGTTAACGATCTTCGCGATAACGAAATCTTGTACGCATTGACCTTGAATGCTGCGAATGGATTGGTGACAGAGGATCGTGGAATACATGACAAAGCCAAAGCACTCGGTATTGCCAACAGTGTGTATACCATCCAGACAGCGAATGACCTGCTTCAACGTCTACATCGTGAAGTCGCACTGTCTCTCCCAAACGTTACAGAAGTACCGTTATTCAGTCTCACGCCCCAACTTGGTTCTGCATTTTTTGACAGCCTGCGCGAGGGTTACCCCGAATTCAATGACTGGTTTGCACGGAAAGCCAAGTCTGGTGTTAGGGCTTGGATTTCTAAAGATGATGATGGGGAGATAGGCGCGATTTGCATTTATGCACGGCAGGATCGGGAACGAGTCACAGACGAGATGGTCCTACCAGGTGAGGCACTGAAACTATCAACATTCAAAGTTGGTGATTCGCACCGTGGCCGAAAAATTGGGGAACTCTTCCTGAAGGCGGGAGTGTCTGAATTTTTGTGTTCGAGGCGCTTGGGAGACTTGTCCACGGCGGCGGGCGTCGCTTGCGACGAACGACCGGCGCGGTGGGCAAGTCGGTCTTCATTCTACGCAACAGCTTTCGTGAATCGGTCAGCGTAGAGGATCGCGAACTGGTTCATGGCCTCCTTCCAGTCCTTGGCTGAGCGGCCCCAGTCGGCCGTGATGTTCCTGAGCGCCAGCCACAGCAGCTTGCTGGCCGCCTCGTCGCTGGGGAAGTGCCCCCTGGACTTGATGATTTTGCGCAGCCGTGCATTGACGCTCTCGATGGCGTTGGTCGTGTAGATCACCTTGCGAATCTGTGGCGCGAAGGCAAAGAACGGGATGACCTGGCTCCAGGCACTGCGCCAGGCAGCCACCACCGTGGGGAACTTGCGGCCCCATGGGCCTTGCTCGAAGGCATCGAGCTCGCTCAAGGCAAGCTCGGCGTTGAGCGCCGTGTAGATGGGCCGGATCGCTGCTGCCAGCAGCTTGCGATCCTTCCAGCTGGCGTAGTTCAAGGAGTTGCGCATCAGGTGCACGATGCAGGTCTGCAAGGTCGTGGCCGGGTACACCGCCTCCAGAGCCTCGGGCATGCCCTTGAGGCCATCGGTCACGGCAATCAGGATGTCCTCGACTCCACGGGTCTTCAGGTCGTTGAACACCTTCATCCAGAACTTGGCCCCCTCGGTGCCCTCGATCCACAGGCCCAGAATGTCGCGGCTGCCATCGGGCAGTACGCCCAGGGCCAGGTAGACGGCCTTGTTGCGCACCACGGCATCCTCCTTGATCTTGACGCGCAAGGCATCGAAGAAGACCACCGGGTACATCGGCTCCAAGGGACGGGCCTGCCAAGTGACCACTTCAGCCACCACGGCATCGGTCACCGAGCTGATGAATTCGGCCGAAACTTCGGTGCCGTAGGTCTCGCGCAGGAATCCCTGTATCTCGCGCATCGTCATGCCCCGTGCGTACAGGGCGATGATGTGCTCGTCAAAGCCCGTGAAGCGCCGCTCGTGCTTTGGTATGAGGATGGGCTCGAAGCTGCCGTCGCGGTCGCGCGGCACTTCGATGCGCAGCGGGCCTTCGCCGGTCTGCACGGTCTTGGCGCTCTTGCCGTTGCGCTGGTTGGTCGCCATGCCGGGCTTGAGTGCGCCAGCGGGGTAGCCCAGGTGGTGTCCCAGCTCGGCTCCCATCACTCGCTCGATGAGCGCCTTCTTGAAGGCCAGTGAGGCCGCGTTCACTGCCTCCCCCGTCATCGGCCCCGTGACAAACTGGTCAATCAGTTCAGCGGGAATCTTCGGCAGCGCCGCACTTCGGGCCGCTATGGCCGCGTTCTTCAACTTCGTCTTGCTTGGCATAAATGCTCCTGTCGGTCATGTTATGCCTCAAACACAAAATTCAGTATAGGCTCAAAATTATTCAAGCTCGACCACACTCACCGCATCTAATTAATGAAACGGCAGCACGTGAACTGTTAAACAGTGTTGTTCAGCGAATTTCTGAATCGATTTGAATGCGCCCCGCAAATTGAAGGCTGCATACACAACTTCATGGGAGCTAAGTAAGGTCAGCGGGGTTCCAATCCGTTCGAACTCAACTTGTCGAAGTCTTTGATTTGCTAGGAATTGCCCTTCGACAAGATCGGGGCGAACGGGTTTTCGAAGGACTCCCCTGCTCCCTCTACTCGTGACAGACACAGAAAGACGGCCTCATTTCAGCCAGTTTTCACCCGCGCACGCCCCAAATAATCAGTCATCCGCGTCTGCCAGCCCGGCCCCGTGGCTCGCCACCTGGCGATCACATCTGCGGGCAGACGCAGAGAAATCAGTTGCTTGGGGTTTGCGGATTTGGGTCGCCCACCCTTGTTGACCACGGCACGCGACAGCATCTCATCGGTCAACTCCGGGAGTTCGTTGTATTCGGATGGCTTGGGCACATGCGCATCCACCTTGGCGAGGTCAGAGCGCAAAGTACGGGGCGAGGCGGGTTTGCTCACGTTCGTTGGCCTTTCTCATGCTGAAGATGTGGCGTACCGCGCCACGCGGGGTGTAGCGTAACACTAGAGCCCTCCA
>JBJOKU010000099.1:0-5886 GCA_046045925.1 Pseudomonadota bacterium | reverse complement strand
ACTGCCGCCACCACATCCGAGCAACGCAAGGCCGCGTACACCCACAGGCGATTGAGATGGGGGTTCTGCTTGCAGGGCCGCAATCTCACCCAGGTCACAATGCGCCCCTTCCAGCCCATGCAGCGCAGCACGGTGCCGAGCAGGTTGTAGTAGTCGTTGACGATCAGCACATCCACCTCAAGCCGCCTGAGCAGACGCATCAGTTGCCAGGCATCCACCAGCAGGCGCGGCCCGTAAGCCAGCACCTTGCGCCATGATCGCCCCAGTTGAGTCATGGGCAAACGGTACTCACCGAGCTTGAACAGGGCAGGATCCCCTTTGAGTACCGACTGGACCGGCAGCAGCAGGGCGAGGTCGCAGCTGGCCACCAGTTCCCTGACCATGCTGATGCCCGACACCCAGGCCCCGGTGGTGGCTACCGAGTTTTCGATCAACAAGACGCGCTTGCGAACCGTGCTCATGCGCGTTGCCCAACAGGAGACAGCAGCAACTGCTGCCAGCGTGGCAGCAACTCCTGGCGGCCCCACAGCTTCATGTGCTCTTGTGCCGCCCCAGACATGGCCTCGCATTTGGCAGGGTTGACCAGCAAGGTGTCGATCTCGTTGACCCACAAGGCGTGATCATCCACATCGCGGGGTGTGGGCATCAGGATGCCAAAACGGGTGTGCAAGCTTTCCGTGAGGGGAGCGGTTTGCTCAAGCGGAGTGTCATCAAGAATTTCTCGCGGCCCGGTCGGGCAGTCGGCACTGATGACGGGCGCACCGCAAATCATGGCTTCGCACAATGCCAGAGGAAAACCCTCCCAGGCTGAAGGAAACACGAACAGATCGGCCCGCCTCATGTAGGCATGCGGGTTGCTGACAGCCCCGAGAAAGCAGACCTCATGGGCTGGCATCACTGGCCCGCCGCAAGTCCATGCATCCCAGGTTTGCAAACCCAATTCGCGCGACAACGCAATCAGTTCTTCTCGCAGTTCGCCGTCACCCAGCAGCAGCAGGCGGCAAGTGCATCCCCGCTCACGCAAGCCCCGCATGATGTGCAAAAGATGCCATTGCTGCTTCTGGCGGCACAGGCGCCCGGTGGTCACCAGCACTTGCCGCCCCTCAAAACAGGCTTCGTGCCCAGGCAGAACGGCTTCTTGCGATTGCCGCTGGATCATCTCGATGTCGAAGAAGTTCTGCATCGCGATGGCATTGCGCACATGCCCCAGCGCCCGCAGCTCCAGGGCGATGGCCTTGCTCACGGCCACGGTGTAGTCGGCGAGGTTGTAGAGCACGGGAAAAATGAAGCCGCGACGCAGCCACTGCGTCCGCCACGAGATGTTTTCGTCGTGGGCAATCGTGCCGTGAACCACCAGCATTTTCCGGGCCGCAGAGAACGAAAGCACGTTCACCCAGTTGGCCCCGTCCATGTGGCTGATGACCCAGTCAAACTTCTCGCGCTGGCAAAGACGGCGCAGGGCAATCGCCCGGGCCAGCAGGCGACCCGGCGGCCCCAGACGTTGCAACCAGGCCATGTCGTGTTGCAAGCCATGCAGGGGAAAACCGCTGTGAAAGGCGCGTCCGGGCAAGTTCGAATCAAAAGCCGCCTCATGCACGGTGCAAAACCCGGCAAACGCCAGTGCATGGTCTTGCATGACCTTCTGCGCACCACCCATGTCGAGATGGGTGATGAGCATCAGCACCTTGGGGGGTTCATCACGCGTGTTCATCGAGCTGCTGGTACAGGTTGAAGTATTGGTCAAGGCAATGCTGCATCTTGAAGGCCAGTGCCGCGTCATGGGCGTTGGCAGCAAGGGCAGCACGGTGCGCGGGGTCTTGCAGCAAGGCGGCGAGCTTGCGGGCCAGCTCAGCGGCCATCTCGTCAATGCTGGCGAGCGCCAGTGTTTCTCCGGCCTCGGCAGGTGTGCCGGCACGCAGCATGGCGGCGATCTCGCCCACGTCAGTGGCCAGCACCGGCTTGCCCTCGAAGAGGTATTCGACCACCGTGTTGGGCAGGCTCTCGGCATCGTAGCGCGTGGGCAGACAGGCCACATCAAAGCGGGCCGCCCAGTTGGCAGGGTTGGTCACGTTGCCGGCAAAGATGATGCGCGGATGCGTTACCCCATCACGCAACTGGCGCAAGAATGGCCCATCGCCCACCAGAACCAGCCAGGCACGCGGATCGTCCAGCGCGGTGAACGCCTTGAGCATCACGTCCCAGCCCTTGTCGGCAGTTCCCCGTGCCACCATGCCCACCAGCAGGGCGTCGGCAGGCACGCTGGCCAAAGCGGCATCCACATTGGCGGACGATCCTGTCATCGGCGTGTACCCGTTGTAGATCTTGCTGATGCGCCCTTGCGGAACCACATGGGCAGACAGGCTTTTCCACTGCGCCATCTGCGGCCCGGAAATGCAGACCACATGCCCGATTTGCTGGTCAACCGCCTTGAAGTGCGCCGCGAAATCAAAAATGCGCGAGGCCTTGTATCGGCCCTGGTTGGCAAAGCGGAAGTAGTCGCCATGCATGGTGGAGAGAAATGGCACCCCCGTCTGGATGCTGGCCCCGCACGCCACCAGATCGGCAGTGAGCAAATGCGAATGCAGGACAGCCACTTTCGTGCGCCGGATGTGTTGCACCAGCCTGCGCACCTGCCACCAGCGCACGCATGAGAACGAAAGCCCGAGCATGAACAACAGGCTGTCGAGCTTCATGAGCAGGCTCAGCAACGGTATCTGCGCCACCACCACGGGCACGCCAGGGGCAAGTCGCGCCAGTTGGTCACGCTCAATGCGGTCGGGCCTGCACACGAAGATCGAGACGGGCCACCCCGCCTCGTGCATGGCCTGGGTGATGCGCATGACAAAAATTTCGGCACCACCCGTCGTCAGGGTGTCCACCACGTGCAGCACGGCAGGTTTGGCTTGGCTCATGCCGACTCCAGCATTCGCTCAACACGCGCACGCAGGCGCTCTGGTGCCATGAAGTAGCCTTTGCCATCGGGCGAGAGCGGTCCACCGGTAACTCCGTCGTAGTAGCGGCCACCGCGTTGCAGGGTGATCCAGTAATAGTGGGGCATCACGTAGTTGGCCGGGAACATTTCGATCACGCGGGTGCGGGGCAAATCGGCGTAGAGCAAATTGGTCAAGCCCGCGCCGTGGTGGGCGACGATGTGCGTGGCGTTGGCAAACACGGCTTGTTGCTCGGCATAGGTCATCTGTTCGAGAAAAACAGTCTTGAAGCCCGTGCCCTCCAGCATTTGCCTGATTTCAGGCCCGTTGACGAAGGCGCGGCCATTGGTGTTCATGCGATCAACAAACAGCTTAGTGCCGGCCCCGCCCTTGAGTTCGGAGGGCGCAGGCAGGGGCAGGCGGCTCCACCAGCGCGTGGTGGTGCTGGCGCGGTAGAGCGTCTGGCATTGCAGCCATTCACCACTTTGCTGGCAACGCCAGTTCAAGTCCTTGAATGGCTCCCGGTTGCGAAAATACTGGAACCACTTGAGCTTGTCCAACTGGTGGTTGTAAACGAGCGGTATTTGCCGGTTCACCAGCCCCTCGCGCATCATCAGCATCAGGGGCTTGAGGGCATCATCGAAGTAGTGAAAGTGGTTGAGCGCAGAGTAACCGTCGAACAAGATGGCCTTGTCCAGCATGGACACCCCCTTGCCGCGGTGCAAATCCACCAGCGCATCAAAACCCGGATAGAGATGCCGGTGCGCCATGCACTTGGTTTGCTCGACAAACCGGCGCGGCTTCATCAAACCCAAGGAGAGCGAGGGCTCCAGCCACACCGGGCCTTGTATCTCGTAAATGCGGTCATGCTGCACATTCCAGCGCAGGTTTTCCCGGCTCAATGCTTGGCAAACCAGCGGGTCTTCGGTGGCACTCAGGTCAAACGCATCGAGGCATTTCTCTTCACTTTCATACGCCAGTCTCACGCCATCCTGCGGCCCGGCGATCTGCCAAACCGATCGGCGCAAGGCAGCCAGAGCCAAGCCCGCGCGGGCGGCGATGGGTTTGAGCCAAGGTGGGGTTTTGAGGGTCATGAGTGGGGTGAGTTTGCGAGGTATTGTCAGGGGCGCACCAGCCGCTTGAGGCGCGATGCCAGCCCGCGCCCGAGCAGGTGTCTGGCCACCCAGCCGTCGAGCAGGCTGAGGGAGAGGCGGGCCACGCAACGACGGCGCAAGCGCAACGATGCCGGCACGGGCTCACAGCCCAACGAAATGACGGCATGCATGAAATCGTCCACCGAGTACCGTGCGGCGGCGGCCATGCACGCGTTGGCACACGCCTGTCGCTGCTCGGCACTCCAGTGCGCGTGTTCGCAGAGCATGTCCGCCATCAGGCGTGGCTCATCAGACTCAATCACCTCGCCAATATTGCCGAACGGCAACTCGTGCAAATAGCCGTGGCTGCGGTTGGGCGACTCCACCTGCGCCACCAGAGAGGGCATGCCAATCGCCGCCGCCTCCACCACAGAGGTGCCCATGCCGATGAACACGTCGTACCCGGCAATCACCTTGAACAGGTTTTCGTACTCGAGGGCACCTTTGAGAACGACTTGGTCAGCCACGCCCTCTTGCGCAATGGCCTGCTCGATCAAGTCGTATTGCGGCCCATAGCCGTAGATGTCCCACAGCACCCGCACGCCACGCTTGGCGCAATGCTTCACGATGGCAGCGGCCCCCAGGTTGTAGGCCTTGAAATCAACCAGTCGGCCCACCGAAACCACGCGCAGTTCGGCAGCGGGCTGCACAGCCCATTTCGGACCCTGGACTTCGACTGGAATCGGAATCACGGCAGCCTTGTCGTAGCGGGCTGACATGAACCCAGCGTGAAGATCAAGGCTCTCACGATTCATGAAAAACACATGCCTGCCGCCATAAGCCCCGAGGATTTTGCGGTTCAGCCATCGCCGGTCGGCAGGCTGGCCCGGCATGAAATAAGACTTGGGATGAAACACGCCAGTGACGTTGTGCACAACTGTCATGCCCGACATGGCCGATTCGAGCATGAGCGCCCGCGCTGCTGGCGCGGAGTCAAAGCTCATCAGCAAAATCTGCGCAGGTTTGGCCACCACACACCACTGCCTCATCTTGGTCAGCAGTTCGCCGGAGTCCGTGTAATTGATGAGCACCGCCTTGGGCGAGACCCGTGCCTGCAAATCGCCACCGGGCAGGCAGCACACCACCACGGGCATGGATCGCGCAACCAGCCAGTCCACCATGCGCAGCATCATGGTTTCGATGCCGCCTGTATTCATGCGGTCATAGACCAGCACCATCGTGGACTCCGTCACTGCAAACCCTCCACACAGACACCCCCGGGCAAAAAGCGGCGATAGCGCTGGCGCGACTCGCTGATGTGCGCCAGATCAATGCGGTAGTCAATGCTGTCCAACCCTTCGGACACGCGCTGTGCGCCAAAGCGTTCGTGGAATTGCCAAACATGCATGTTTGCGGTTTTCACGCTGAAATGGGCGGCCCTGAACCCAAGCCAGTCCACTGCATAGGCATAGACCATCAAGGCTGATTCGATGGACACATGCGACGGCACACCCGGCTTGATGATCCACGACCCCCACTCGAAGCTGTCGCCCTGCGCGTCATACAGGCGCACGGTTCCCACGGGTTGCTGTTCGTGCTCGATCATGAAATAGGCCTGATCGGCGCATGCCTCATAGCGCTCGATCCACTCTTGCTGGGCGGACAAGTCGGCCGCCGTGGGGCTCAGGTGTCGCGACAGTTCGGGGTCTGTTCTCAACTCGAGAATCTGCTGCGCGTCCGCGATACCGATGTCACGGAACTGGACGGTTCTGCCCATCACTTTCAAGGCCTTGCGAATCTTCATCTGGAGCCTCCCGGCAACAAGAGTGTTTTGATGGCGGGCACAGCCAGCAACAGGCGCA
>JBJOKU010000098.1:0-5900 GCA_046045925.1 Pseudomonadota bacterium | reverse complement strand
ATCTGCCCCTCAAGGCCAGTTCGTCCACTTCGAAGATTCGCCCTTCGAGCTGTTCCAGCCCTACCCGCCTGCCGGCGACCAGCCCACCGCGATTGATGGGCTGGTCGAGGGCGTGCGCGACGGCGAGGTGTTCCAAACGCTCCTGGGCGTGACGGGCTCGGGCAAGACCTTCACCATGGCCAACGTGATCGCACGGCTCGGGCGGCCCGCCATCGTGTTCGCACCCAATAAAACGCTGGCCGCGCAGCTCTACAGCGAGTTCCGGGAGTTCTTCCCCAACAACGCGGTGGAGTATTTCGTCAGCTACTACGACTACTACCAGCCCGAGGCCTATGTGCCGCAGCGCGACCTGTTCATCGAGAAAGACAGCGCCATCAACGAGCACATCGAGCAGATGCGCCTTTCATGCAGCAAAAGCATCCTGGAGCGGCGCGACGTGGTGATCGTGGCCACCGTCTCGGCCATTTACGGCATCGGCGAGGTTGAGAGCTACCACCGCATGATCATGACCTTGCGCAGCGGCGACAAGCTGGGCCAGCGCGAGGTGATCGAGCAACTGGTGCGCATGCAGTACGCCCGCAACGACATGGAGTTTTCACGCGGCAATTTCCGCGTGCGCGGTGACACCATCGACGTGTTCCCTGCCGAGCATTCCGAGCTGGCCCTGCGCATTGAGCTGTTTGACGACGAGATCGAGAGCCTGCAACTCTTCGATCCGCTCACAGGCCGCATGAAGCAGAAAATTGCCCGATTCACCGTCTATCCCAGCAGCCACTATGTCACTCCGCGCGACCGGGTGCTGGCCGCCGTGGACACCATCAAGGCAGAATTGATTGAGCGCCGCCAGCAACTGCTGGACATGGGCAAACTGGTCGAGGCGCAGCGCCTGGAACAGCGCACGCGATTTGACCTCGAGATGCTGGTGGAAGTGGGGCACTGCAAAGGCATCGAGAACTACACCCGCCACCTCTCGGGCGCGGCCCCCGGCGAGCCGCCCTCCACACTGTGCGATTACCTGCCCGCCGACGCGCTGATGTTTCTCGACGAGAGCCATGTGCTCATCGGCCAGCTCAACGGCATGTTCAACGGCGACCGTGCCCGCAAGACCACACTGGTGGAATACGGATTTCGCTTGCCCTCGGCGCTGGACAACCGCCCGCTCAAGTTCGAGGAGTTCGAGACCAAGATGCGCCAAGCCGTATTCGTTTCGGCCACGCCCGCCGACTACGAAAAAACGCACTCCGGCAACGTGGTCGAGCAAGTGGTGCGCCCCACCGGGCTGGTGGACCCCGAGGTGGAGGTGCGCCCCGCTACCCATCAGGTGGACGATGTGCTGCAAGAGATTCGCATCCGCGTGGAAAAAAACGAGCGCGTGCTGATTACCACCCTCACCAAACGCATGGCCGAACAACTCACTGACTACTTGGCCGAAAACGGTGTCAAAGTGCGCTACCTGCACAGCGACATCGACACCGTGGAGCGTGTCGAAATCTTGCGCGACCTGCGGCTGGGCGTGTTCGACGTGCTGGTGGGCATCAACCTGTTGCGTGAGGGCCTGGACATCCCCGAGGTGTCGCTGGTGGCCATCCTCGATGCCGACAAGGAAGGCTTTCTGCGCGCCGAGCGCTCACTCATTCAGACGATTGGTCGCGCCGCCCGCAACGCTGGTGGCAAGGCCATCCTCTACGCCGACCGCATGACCGAATCGATGAAAAAGGCCATCGGCGAAACTGAGCGTCGCCGTACCAGGCAGATCGCCTACAACGCCGAGCACGGCATCACGCCGCGCACCATCCTCAAGCGCGTGCGCGATTTGATCGACGGCGTGTACAGCGACAAATCCGAAGCCGCTGCACAGGCGCAAGAAGCGCTGGAGTTGCAACGCGCCCAGGTCGAGGACATGAGCGAAAAAGACCTCGCCCGCGAGATCAAGCGCCTCGAAAAACTCATGATGCAGCACGCCAAAGACCTGGAATTCGAAAAAGCCGCCCGCGTGCGCGACCAGTTGGCCCAGTTGCGGCAGGCTGCGTTTGGCAGCTCTTGAGCCTTGGTGGTGCCTCCTTCTCAGTCGCACGTGCGACCAAACACCCCGCTCGGTTTGTAACTATTTGTTTGCAGCCTCACAATGCACCGCATCGGGGCTAAACTGCCCTGGTGATTACAAACCAGAATCAATCATGAATCCAGGGTCTTCTTCGATCCGGCAAAGCAAGGTAGTTGTCGTTGATGACGACGCTCGCATTCGCGACCTCATCAAGCGTTACCTGGCCCAGGAAGGCATGGATGTGCTGGTTGCCGACTCCTCCTCGGCACTGTTTTCGCTGCTGGGTCGGCATGAAGTGGATGTCATCGTTCTCGACTTGATGCTACCCGGCGTGAACGGACTTGAGATTTGCCAGCAATTGCGTGCCCAGCGCAACTCCACCCCCATCATCATGCTCACCGCCAAAACCGAGGATGGCGACCGCATCGCGGGGCTGGAAATCGGGGCCGATGATTACATGTGCAAGCCCTTCAACCCACGCGAACTGCTGGCCCGCATCAGGGCCGTATTGCGGCGGCGTCCGAACTTGCAGGTACCTGGTGGCCCCAGCCTGAGTCAGGAGATCTATATTTTTGGTTCATACCGCTTTGACCTTGGCAGACGCAATCTGGTCCGGGACGGGAGGGAAATCGAGTTGACCACCGGTGAATTCACCATGCTCAAGGTGCTGGTGCAGCACGCACGACACCCCATCTCGCGCGAAAAATTGTCCCTTCTCACAAGAGGCCGCGAGTTTGACAGCACTGACCGGAGCCTTGATGTCCAAGTCTCAAGATTGCGCAAGCTCGTCGAACCCGACCCCGAGCACCCGCGCTACATCCAGACCGTATGGGGCGTAGGCTACGTCTTTGTACCGGGCGATGAAACCGCAAGCTGACACTTCAATTCCTCCCCCGGGTCGTCCCCAGTCCATCAAGGCAGCACTGGAACGACTGAATACACACAGCCTTTTCTGGCGCACTTTTGCTCTCATTGCAGCACTGCTGCTTGGCAGTCAGCTGGTTTTGTTTGAAACCTTCGGCTCGGTCTATGAAAGAGCCAGCCCGGAGAAAAACCTCGAGCGCATGGTCGATCTGGTTGAGCGAATTCGCGATATCAAGTCGCGTCATCCTCCGGCTGCAACCCGCGCCCAGATCGACGTGCTCGAACGCGAGGAGCGGGTGCGGATTGTCCCCCGCACAAGATCAGACGAGGTCATCCTGCCCAAGTCTGATGTGCTCCTCAAGATGGTCGAGGATCACCTGATCAATGCGCTGGGCAGCGGCACTTATGTCGCGATGCAAGTCAATGGGCACAAGGGCGTGTGGCTTGCATTCGCTGCTACTGGTGAGGATTGCTGGCTCCACATGGAAGCCGCATGGGGCTCGTTGGACCTGCACAACTGGCACATCTTCCTGGGCATCATGAACTTGCTCGCATCCATCACGGGTGCCGTCATTGTGGCGCGGTATATCAACCGGCCCATCCGGGATCTCAAGCGAGCCACCCACCGCATTGAAGCGGGAGATTTCAGGGGCAGTCGCCTGGACGAAAGCGTCCCCAGCCCGGAGGTTCGTGTCGTCAATCAGGGGTTCAACCGGATGGCCACCCAACTGGCCCGTGCCGACGAAGACCGTGTGGTGATGCTGGCCGGCATTTCACACGATCTGCGAACACCCTTGTCGCGCCTGAGGCTGGACGTTGAGCTTACCGTCCAGGACGAGCAAAGCCGCAATAACATGATTGAAGATCTTGACCAGATGAACAGCATCATCAGCAAGTTCATGGACTATGCCCGCTCTCCCAGCACTACAGAGGTCAGGCCAGTCTCGCTGATGGATTGTCTCCAGCAATGCTATGCCCGTCTCAATCAGAAAGACCAACTCGAGATTGCCCACGAGCTCAAACCCGAGCACAAAGTGCTTGCCGACCCCATAGAGCTACAGCGGGTCTTCGACAACCTTCTCGAAAACGCCCTGCACTATGGGCGCTCAGCCGATGGCCGCACCTACATAGGCATCACGGTTCAGCCTGCGGGCGAGTACTGGCGCATTGAGTGGCGCGACTTTGGCAAGGGCGTTCCTCCCGCGCTGCTTGAAAAACTCACCGAGCCCTTCTTCCGGGCAGACCAGGCACGCACGCATGCCACTGGGGCAGGCCTGGGCTTGACCATCACCAAACTGGCCCTCCGCCGCATGGGCGCTGAAGTTTCTCTCTCCAACGCCCCCGAAGGCGGATTGGTCACAACCATCAAACTTCGCCGCGCCACATAGCCTCGAACGCCGCGCCAAGCTGTGCCGCAAAACGCTGTCCATCGAAGAGGGAAGTTTTGGCCGCCATCTCGCGCAGCGTTGCACGGGTTCGCGCCAGCGCCTGCACATCGCCCGCTTTTTTAACCGCCAGCGCAACATATTCATCTTCGCTGTTGGCCACCCAGTCATTCAAACCTGCGCAGGCCAGCAAACCCGCCCCTTGGCGGGCCAGCAGCGTATGGCCGCAGAGCGTGACCGTGGGCACCCCCATCCACAGGGCTTCACAAGTCGTCGTACCACCCGTGTAGGGAAAGGTGTCGAGCATGAAGTCGATTTTTGAATACGACTCCAGATACTCAGAGTAGGTCAAAGGCTCCTGGATGTGCACACGATCCACATCCAGCCCAGCCTCTTGCAAGCGCTCCCTGAGAGACTGGCGGAATACGGGATCCTTGTTCTGGCGCGACATCATCACAAAGCGGCACTCAGGCAGAGCTTCCAGTATCCGGCGCCAGCAATCCAGTACACGCGTGTTCAGTTTGGTCACATCCTGATAACAGGCCATGTTCACATGCCCGGCCGTGAGGGCGGGCAACGTGGACACGGGCTTGTCGGTCGGGGGTGTAAAACACAAACGTGTTTCGGGCAGGAAACAGAGTTTCTCGCTGAACAAATGCTGCTCATCAGGGCGTACACCATGGGGGTCAACAAGGATGTAATCAATGCTGCGCATGCCCGTGCTGGCAAAAAATCCCAGCCAAGTGGCCTGCACAGGGGCCGCTTTGTAAGGGAAGATGCTCAAGCGGTTGCCGGCACTGAAGCCAGCAAGATCAATCAGGAGATGCAGGCCGTCATCGTGGATGCGCTGTGCGGCTCGCGCATCGGTCATGCCCTTGATGGGCAACCACTGGCTGAAGCAGGGTTTGATCCGCTTGGTGAGTTCGTCTTCATAGGTGTTGGTGGGGTAGGCAAACAACTCAAACTTGCTCTGGTCCAGATGCTTGAGCGTGGTTTCAAGAAAGAAGCCCACAGGATGTCGCAAAAAATCGCCCGATACAAATCCCACCCGCAATTTACCCTCAACGGCATCGCCAGGCTTGCCCGCTTTCCATTGCGAAAAGGCTTTCACATCTGAGTTCAGCACCAAATCGCTGTGGCGGGCCTCTTCAATGTATTGAAGGGGGTCTGTCCCCTCCAGATAGGACATGCAATACAAGCGGTTAGCCCGGCTGTTGATATCGTCTGGCTTGATGGCCAGCACCCTGTCGAAACACTCCACAGCCTCCTGTATCCGGGCCTTCTCCCGGTAGATGCAACCCAGATTGCCCAGCGGGTGGACGAAATCTGGCTTGAGCTCCAGCGACTTGAGGAAGGCAGTTTCTGCCTCTTCCATCTGGCCCGTTCCCTGGAGTGAAGACCCGAGCAAATTCCAGACATTTGCCGCTTTGGGGTGGTACTCCACTGCCATGCGGGCGCAAGACGCTGCAGCCGCGTAGGAGCGCATTGAGTAAAGAGCCAGAATCTTTTGCTGAAGGGCTTCAATGTTTCGCGGATCCTTGGCAAGCAGGCGATCCATGAAAACAACTGCTTCGCCGTGCCTGCCCTCAATTTCGTGAAAACACGCC
>JBJOKU010000097.1:0-5909 GCA_046045925.1 Pseudomonadota bacterium | reverse complement strand
ATTACCCACCTGGCCGAAGCCATGCAATACCGCCGTTTTCCGGGCAGCCAGCGCCCCACGTGACAGGCCGCCCAGAACACCGGGGCACAATGCGGGCATGAATGCCCCCTCCCCGACCCAACGCCGCGAACATCTCGATTTGCAGGCGGCCATTGTTCTGGTTGTGTGCTGCTGCTTCTGGGGTTTCCAGCAAGTCATGGTCAAGGCCACGATTCCCGAGGTGCCCTCTGTCTTCCAGGCAGGCATCCGCTTCACGGGTGCGTCGCTGCTGGTGATTCTGTGGTGCCAGGTGCGCAAGGTGCCCCTGCTTCCCATCACCCCCGGACGTGACCCGGCCTTTTGGCCTGGTTTACTGGCTGGTGCCCTGTTTGCGGGCGAATTCGCATTTTTGCAACTCGGCCTGCTTCACATACCGGCTTCCCGGCTGACCGTATTTTTGTACACCTCGCCTTTTTGGGTGGCGGCGCTGGTGCCCTTGGTGGTGGCCAGCGAGCGCCTGAAGCGGCTCCAGTGGGCCGGCCTGTTGCTGGCTTTCGTGGCGGTCGTGTTTGCGTTGCGTGAGAGTTGGGGCGCTGGCCAGTCCCAATCTCTCTGGGGCGATTTGCTGGCATTGGGTGCAGGTGCCTGCTGGGGTTTGACCACAGTAGTCATTCGCGCCAGCTCACTGGCCAGGGTGAGTGCCGAAAAACTGCTCTTCTACCAAGTGGCTTTCAGCGGGCCAGCCCTGCTTTTGATGTCGGCCACCATGGGAGAGCCCTGGGCCTGGCCGTCGAGCGCGTTTGCCTGGATCAGCCTGGGGCTGCAGATCGCGGTTGGTGCGTTTGCCAGTTTTTTCACCTGGATGTGGATGCTTGGGCGCTATCCCGCCACCAAACTCTCCTCATTTGTGTTCCTGACACCCTTGTTTGCCCTGGTATTTGGGGCGCTTTGGCTCAATGAGCCAATCACCCCGGGGCTGATGGCTTCCATGGTTTGTGTGGCGGCAGGAATCATTTTGGTCAACCGCAAATAGTTGGGCAACACCCCGCCATGCGACAGCAAAAAGCGGGCCAGCCCACCCCTCAGTGCGCATACAATGCGACTCCCCTCGCAATTTCCGTGCCTTGAAATGAAAAACACCACCCAAACGCTACGCCTCTGCGCCATGGCCCTCGGGTTGGCTTGCGCTGGAACCACGGCATTGGCTGAAAAGGCCGACCGCACCCAGCCCATGAATGTGGTGGCGGATACGCTGAGATATGACGACTTGAAGCAGGTGTCCGAATTTTCCGGCCACGTGATCTTGACCAAAGGCACCCTCACCATCCGGGCCGACAAGGTCCAGGTTCGCCAAGACCCTCAGGGCTACCAGTACGGCACCGCCACGGCAGCTCCCGGCCAGCGCGCCTTTTTCCGCCAGAAGCGCGAAAAGCTGGACGAGTGGATCGAGGGCGAAGCCGAGACACTGCTCTATGACGGCAAGGCCGACCGGGTGCAGTTCAGCACCAACGCCGTGATCCGCCGCTATCAGGGAGCCACTTTGCTGGACGAATCCACGGGGCACAGTGTGGTCTACGAAAACACTTCCGATCAATTCACCGTGGATGGCCACAAGCCAGGCGGATCACGCGAGCGGGTGCGAACCCTGCTGGCACCCCGCACGCCCGCGCAAGCACTGCCGCCAGAATCCGCCAACCCACTGAAGCCCAG
Organism: Pseudomonadota bacterium; assembly: GCA_046045925.1. Lineage (GTDB taxonomy): Bacteria > Pseudomonadota > Gammaproteobacteria > Burkholderiales > Burkholderiaceae_C > JBJOKU01. The sequence continues at coordinate 4,220 of JBJOKU010000097.1, read as the reverse complement.
CCCCGCCCTGACTGGAAACGCCTCGTGACAGACAAGCCCACCCCCGGCCTTGAAGTCGCTGGACTGCAAAAACGCTACGGCTCACGCCGCGTGGTCAAGGACGTGTCGCTTGGCGTGCGCAGCGGCGAAGTGGTGGGTCTGCTCGGCCCCAACGGCGCAGGCAAGACCACGTCGTTCTACATGATCGTGGGACTGGTCAGGGCAGACTCGGGCAGCATCCACATTGATGGTGTCAATGTGGCACACATGCCGATGCACAAGCGCTCGCGCATGGGCCTGAGCTACCTGCCGCAAGAGGCCAGCATCTTTCGCAAGCTCACCGTGGAAGAAAACATCCGCGCCGTGCTGGAGTTGCAAAAAGACGAAACGGGCAAGGCATTGAGCCCGCAAGTCGCGCAGGAAAGGCTCGATGGCCTGCTGGATGAGCTGCGCATCACGCACCTGCGTGACTCGCCCGCCCCGGCCCTGTCCGGGGGTGAGCGCCGCCGGGTTGAAATTGCGCGGGCACTGGCCACGCAACCCCGCTTCATCCTGCTCGACGAGCCCTTTGCCGGGGTTGACCCCATTGCCGTGATCGAGATCCAGCGCATCATCAGCTTTCTCAAAAACCGGGGCATCGGGGTACTCATCACCGATCACAATGTGCGCGAAACACTGGGCATCTGTGACCATGCCTACATCATCAGCGAAGGGGCCGTACTGGCCAAAGGCACGCCGCACGATATCGTGAACAACGCCGAGGTGCGCCGCGTCTATCTGGGCGAACACTTCCGGATGTGAGCGCCATGAAGCCCAGCCTGAGCCTGCGCGTCTCGCAGCACCTGACGCTGACTCCGCAGCTCCAGCAAAGCATCCGCCTGCTGCAACTCTCCACGCTCGAACTTTCGCAGGAAGTCGAGCAAATGCTTGCAGACAACCCGTTTCTGGATCAGTCTGGTGACGAGGCAGATCAGGCTGAGCGCGAACTTTTCGGCCCCGTCAACAGCAGCGCCCCGGCTGTCACCGACGACGCGCCTGGCCATGACAGCGGCGGGGAGCCGGCCGCGGCAACCGATCCCGAGCCCACCGTGGCAGCGGGCCCGGAAGACCTCGACTGGGACGGCGATGGCACGCTGGACTTCTCTCCTGACGACAGCGAGTGGGGCGTAGAAGAAAAAGCCCGCACAAGCAAGAGCGACGAGCAGGAGCCCGACACAGCCGTGGCACTCGCAGGAGATGCCCAAACCCTGAGCGAACATCTCTGGCAGCAGGCATGCGGCCTGCATCTCAACCCTCAGGAAAAAGCGGCGTTGCGCTTTCTCATTGAGTCGCTCAATGACGATGGTTTTCTGGAAGACAGCCTCGAAGAACTGGCCCAGAGCCTTTCGCCTGAAAACGAGGAAGAGCGCGAAGACCTGCTGTTCCACCTGAGGCTGGCACTGAGGCATCTTCACCAGTTTGAGCCCACGGGTGTGGGAGCGAGAAGCCTGCAAGAGTGCCTGACCTTGCAATTGATGGAGCAGCCCAACAACGACACCACCCGTTGCGCACTGGAATTGGTCTCTTTGCCGCTGGAACAACTGGCCCGCCGGGATACGCGCAAGCTCGGCATTGCAAGTGGGTATGACGAGAGCACCACCAAGTCAGCCCTCGCCCTGATTGCCTCGCTGGAGCCCAAGCCCGCCCGGCCTTTTGCCCGTGTAGAGCGCAACTACATCGTGCCCGATGTCATCGTCACCACCAGTGGCAGCGGCACACGCATGAAGCTCAATCTGCAAATCAACCCCGACGTGATGCCCCGGCTCAAGGTCAACGACATCTACGCCAGCGCTCTGCGGGGCCACAAGGGCGACTCGCACGCAGGCTTGCAGCAGCGTCTGACCGAGGCTCGCTGGTTCATCAAGAACATCCAGCAGCGCTTTGACACCATCTTGCGCGTGAGCCGGGCCATCGTCGAGCGCCAGCGCAACTTCTTCGTGCACGGCGAGCTGGCCATGCGGCCGCTGGTGCTGCGCGAAATTGCCGACGAGCTGGGCCTGCACGAGTCCACCATCAGCCGCGTCACCACGGCCAAGTACATGGCCACGCCCCTGGGAACATTCGAGTTGAAGTATTTCTTCGGCTCCTCGCTCGGCACCGAAACCGGGGGCAACGCCTCCAGCACCGCCGTGCGCGCGCTCATCAAGCAGTTCATCGCGGCCGAAGACAGCCGCCGCCCCCTCTCTGACAACGCCATCGCGGAAATGCTCAAGGAGCAAGGCATCGACTGCGCCCGCCGCACCGTGGCCAAATACCGCGAAGGGCTGCGCATAGCAACGGCCAGCCTGCGCAAGGCCGCCGCCTGACCATGAATCATCTTCAACTTTTCCTTCCCTGCCCTGGTGGCGTTGAGCCCTTGCTCGAATCCGAAGCCCGCGCCATCCTGCCCGAACTGCCCGCCGCCGATGTACAGGCCCTGCGCGGGGGCGTGATGGTGCAAGGCAGCTGGCGAGACGCCATGCAGCTCAATCTGCACTCGCGTCTGGCCCAGCGGGTGCTGGTGCAGATTTCACGCACCGGCTACGCCAGTGAGCACGACTTGTACGAAGCCGCTTCCGAAGTGGCCTGGGAGATGTGGTTCACGCCACGGCAGAGCTTCAAGATCGACATCACCGCCCAGAAGAGCCCGCTCAAGAGCCTGAACTTTGCCGCCTTGCGCGTGAAAGATGCCATCGTTGACCGCTTCCGCAACAAGTTCGGCATGCGGCCCAACATCGACACGGCCTACCCCGACGTGCGCGTTTACGTGCACCTCACCAACGACCGCATGAGCCTGGCCATCGACACCTCGGGCGAGCCGCTGTTCAAGCGCGGTTGGCGCGAAGACAAGGGCGACGCCCCGCTCAAAGAGACGCTGGCCGCCGCGATGATCGCCGCCAGCGGCTGGAAGCCCGGCCAAGTGCTCTACGACCCCTGCTGCGGCAGCGGCACCATCGTGATTGAAGCGGCGCAGATCGCCCTGCACATCGCCCCCGGCAGCCAGCGCCGCTTTGGCTTTGAGAAGCTGCTGCCCTTTCAGGCGCATGTGTGGCAAGGCATTCGTCAGCAGGCTTTGGCCGCACAGATCAAGCCCGCCGATGCAGGGCCAGTGCGCATTTTTGGCAGCGATGTGGCCCACCGCATGGTGGACTTCGCCCAGCGCAATGCACAGCGCGCTGGCGTGGCCGCCGCCCTTGAGTTGCGCGGTGGCGACGCCTTGCAGCGCATGCCGCCTGCACAGCCCACCGAGGCGGGCGCGATCCTCCTGCTCAACCCGCCTTATGGCGAGCGGATTGAAGTGCGGGGCGTTGCCGCGCGGGGCCGCGACCACGGCACAGGTTTGGCCCAGGCCCGCACACGCGAAGCCTTTGAAGGCGGCGACAGCGCCAACGAGTTCTTTGAAAAACTCGCCGCGCACTGGAAGAAAAACTTCTCTGGCTGGCAGGCCCATGTGCTGGTGCCCGACATGAAGCTGCCCAGCAAGATGCGCCTGAAAGAGAGCGCCCGCGTGCCCATGTGGAACGGCCCGCTGGAATGCCGCCTCTTTCGCTTTGACATGGTGGCGGGCTCGGCCCGTGCCGCGCAATCCGCACCGCCCACTCCGGCAGCACCGGCTTGAACAGGCCACCACATGGGCGAGTTTGACCTGATCGACCACTACTTCAACCGCAAGCGCGCAAGCGGCCCATCGGTTGAGCTGGGCATTGGCGACGACTGCGCCCTGCTGCGACCCGAACCCGGCATGAGACTGGCCGTTTCCAGCGACATGCTGGTGGAGGGTCGGCACTTTCTCTCCACCGTGGACCCGGCCCGTTTGGGCCACAAGGCACTCGCCGTCAACCTGAGCGATCTGGCCGCCTGTGGCGCAAGCCCAATGGCGTTCACGCTCGCCCTGGCACTGCCCCGTGTGGACGAAGCCTGGCTGGCGGGGTTTTCACACGGGATGTTCCGACTGGCCGATGCCCATCAGATCGAGTTGGTGGGCGGTGACACCACCTGCGGGCCACTGAACATCTGCATCACGGTGATGGGCCAAGTACCATCGCAGAGTGCCCTGACCCGCGCCGGAGCCAGCCCCGGCGACGACATCTATGTCAGCGGTGAACCCGGCTGGGCGCGGCTGGCGCTCGAAGCCTTTCGCGGCAGCATCAGCCTGGACGGCGAACATTGGGAAAAGGCCCGTCGGCACATTGAGCTGCCCGAGCCCCGTGTGGCGCTGGGAC
>JBJOKU010000096.1:0-5932 GCA_046045925.1 Pseudomonadota bacterium | reverse complement strand
GCACCAGCACCTGCTGCGGTGGACCCCGCTGCGGTGCCTGCCACCGATGTGCCTGCGGCACCAGCCCCGGCCCCGGCCCCGGCACTAGCCGTGGCTCCCGCACCCGCACCCGCCCCTCCGGCAGCCGCAACGCTTGGTGTGGCCATCGAAACCGGCTGAATGGCGGCAGCCATACTGCGGCAGGTCGCTGCCGCAGTCATGGTGGCCATGGAGGCGCCTGGCACACCCACCACACACCCCGTAGTGGTGAATTGCACGGCCAGCTGGCTGCCAGCAGTGGTTACCACGGTATCACCTGTGAACAGTTGCATGTTCTGCGTAGCAAGCCGCACCGTGCCGTCGGGTGACGTGATCGTGGAGAAGCCCTTGAGGTTCTGCACTGTCCCCACAGGGGCCGATGAACCCTGGGCTGTGCCGACGACCCCCGACACCGAGGTCGTGGAAACACTGATGGTCATGTTGACCACGCTCAACTGGCTGCTCAACGATGCTGCCGTCCCTGTCAGGGTGCTGGCACTGCTGACGGTGACCGTCACCGACAGGTTGACGGAAGCGCCGGTCACCAGGGCCGTGCTGCCAACGGGAATGGAAGACCCACCCACCGACGCCGCACCGGAAATCACCTGAACCGATACTTGCGGCACACCCGCATTGATGGACACGGTAACGATAATGTCCGAGCCGCGAATTCCCACAGAGGTGGTGGGTGTCTTGATGCTGATCGAGCCCGGATTGGCTTTGCCCAAAGCGCCCGTGAGGACGCGCATGCCCCCTTGGACAACATTCAGAACGGCCCCCCCCTTCTTGGGATTGGCAGGATCGAAAGCATAGGAGGCCACCTGGAAGGTGGTGTTTTCAGCCAGGGCCACCGTCTGCCCATCATCAAACCGCAACATCACCAGAGATTGACGCCCGGTGGTCAACGTGGCCCCCACGGGAAGCTCCTGGCCGCGGGCCATTGCAAATTTGCGGGCCCCCTGGGTGATCGTGCCTGAGCCCGAAATGGATTCAACACGAACCGTCTGCGCCATGGCGCCCAGTGCGCAAATGGCCAGCAAAGTTGCGACGATCCACTTGATGAGTTTCATGATTTGCAATAGGGCAGACAACTGCCTGATTTTCAAGCTCGCACAGGCGTGCGTCAAAGCATTTTAGGACTTGCCCAGCCGAATTGGCCCTGCTGTGCGCTCATTTTTCACGATTCCGCGACAAAAGAATCGACATCAGCGCTTGTCCCCTTTGCAGCAGCAGGCTGGTACGCGAGGCAGCGGGCCTGTTGTACAGCAGGCGCAAGTAGTCCAAGCGCGGGAACAGGCGCTCGACCAACCAGCGCCAGCGCATGGACATGCTGTCCCACGCAGCCCAATTGAGCCAGAACAGGCAGTACGGCCTGCACAAGCATTCTGGCCGGATGAGGTCAGAGCTGGCACCCTGCGCCAACGCGCCCAGCAACTGCGGATCGCAACGCCATGCCAATGCCTCCTGGGCATCCCGCATCGCGTCAAGGCACAGGCCGCAAAACCGCTTCTCCAGGGCCAACGCCAGAAACAGGCGGATGTCGGCCACGGACATGGCCCCGGCAAGCCGGGGAATGTCTTGCAGCCCCTTCTCCGGCCCCGCTCCATACAGTGCCCTGTTCATGCCCAGGTGCAGGCAAGCATGCAGCAAGGCATACGCGGGCCTGAGCGCCAGCGCCCTCGCATCCACACCACCCAGAGTTTGCGTGTTGGCCAGCAATTCATCAAACGAAAACGCCTGGGCAAAAACGGGCGCATTCAGCAGCCCCCAATGAATATCAATCTCCACCACGCAACCAGGCCCCATGTCCAGCCTCACAAGGCGCTCGTGGGCCGTGTATCCAGGCGGTTCGTAAGCGCGCCCCGCCCCGCCCTGAACCAGTTGCAAGGCAAGCCGCAGGGCATCGTCATAGGTAGACACCAGCACATCCACATCGCCACAGTCGCGGTCTTGCGGCCTGTCATAAAGCCAGTAGGCCAGCGCCGAGCCTTTCAGGAATATGCATGCCATGCCGAGTCTGCTTGTGGCGGCAACCACTTTGCGCATGGCCAGCAACTGGAGCATCGAAAGCGCCACAGCCGACGGATCGGTGCGATCAGCTGCTTGAGCCCGGCTCATGGTTCTCGAAGTGCTTTTCGTAATAGAGGTGCAAAGACACCACATCCAGGCGAGCCGATGCACTGAGGCTATCCGGGCCAGCCGGGGCATCGAGCAATTGCAGGAACGCTTCTCCGCGAATCCCCCCCTCAAGAGGCCCCACTTCGGCCCAGATCCGTTGCGCCATCCCGAGTGCGGAGCTTACATGCGCCAGAGCAGCCTGCCCGGACAAGGTGCCCGCCTCAAACTCCGCCAGAACACGGCAGCGGTAGTGGTGGCAGGCAGCAGGCCGCCAAGTGTGATAGTTGGCGCATTCACCATCGCGGAACTTGGCACAGGGCTGTGACACCGCGCATTCTCCGGCCTGCACCATGACTGCAAAACCATGCATCCGGGCGGTGTCCACCTCCTCGGGCTCCAGCGTGGTGGACTTGAACCAGACACCACGGCAGCACAGGCCGCAGGCGCGGCACAAACTGGCCGCATCAGACACCGTCGGTTCATCCGGCCCGGACACGGCAAACCTCAACTGCCCGATGGCAACAGGAGCTTGCGGTCGAGCAACTCCTTGAGCAGAGCCGCCATGTCCTGCTCAAGCTGCACGGCACTCACGTCAAACTCTTCCAGCATTTGCTGGCGAACCTGCACCAGCGAGTGACCGGCCTGAATCAACTCCCAGATGCGTGTACCCACCGGATTGAGCCCGAAGTAGGAGCCGGCAACCAGATCAAGCAGCACCAGCTCCTCGCCAACCAAGCGTGTCATCACGTGGGGAGGAAGGGTGAAATGCTCATTTGTCGCTTGCGTGTTCATGTGAATCCAGTTGTCTCAGGATGAAGGCCCTCATTTCGCCAAGGGCCGCATAGCTGCGAGGATAATCCAATCGGCTCGCACTGACATCCATGGCCAGTCGCGACAGGCCATCAAAATGCCGCGCCGTGGCCTGGCGGTCATGCACATCCAGCACAAACGAATGCCGCAACCACGCCACCAGCCGCTCGGTGGCATTCATCGGCTCGCACATGAAGCGTCCTGCTCCTTGGTCGAGCAGGAACAAATGCCCCAGCCGGTAATGACCCCTTTGGTGCGGCATGTCGGCATTGGCGATGAATCGGGCCTTCGATGTCATGCTGATGCCGGGCGCGGGTTGTGAAAGCCCGGTCTGCAAAGCCTCCACGCTGTCGTCCCAAAGCCGTACCGAATTGAGCCCTGACTCCACCCAGAAGTGTCCATTCTCTTCGCACACCACAAGTCCGTCATCTGCGAGAAACGGCAGCCCTGACATGGCGAACGCCGCCGCCAGTGTCGATTTTCCCTGTCCTGACATGCCCACAAAGGCCACCGCCTCCTGTCCCACCAGCACCGCACTGGCATGAAAGACGAGCTTGCCCAAATGGCTTTGCATCAGGGGCCAGACCTGATTGCGGTAGAGGTGCAGGGCGGTTTCCGGGTCTGTCTGGCCGTGCAAGGTGCAACTGGCCCGCGCCATCCGGGCATCGACCCGGAAATCGGCATAGCCCGGAAACCGGATCAGGTAGCCGTCTTGCGTCCGGTAGAGCAGCGCCCAGTCGTCGCCGGCTGGCGTTTCGAGCCGCTGGTAGGGTTCGCCCAAGCCTTCGTCGGCCAGAAACGGCACAAAAACCAGATCAGCCATCAGCATTGCAGGTTCCCGCCGAGGGTTGAATCGACAAAACGGCGCAAGGCCTCTTCGCCGGGAAACAAGTCACCCAACTCGCGCGTTGCGCGGGCCAGCAACGCCTCCCTGTTCAAGCTGCCATCGCACCATGCAAGAAGACTTAGCCTGGCCTGGCCATGCGGGTTCAGTTTTGCGTGCCTGCGACTGCGTGCCGCTTGCATGGTGTCCGGCGACAGGAGGGCTGCGACAAGGCTGGATTGCCTCAACACCACCCCTTGCGAAGGAACGGCCACCGTCCAGGCCAGACAGTCGTCTTCAGGGCGGGCCACCACATCGACCACCATGCGCTCACCGGCTTGCAACTCCAGCACCCGCCCCAGCGGCATGAGCGCCTGAGGTCGCTCTATGCCCGACTCGTTGGCAAGGGGGGCGTTGTTCATGCGCACCCCCGGAGCCAACTCGGCATCGAACCAGCCAGCCAGCCCTGACACCCGGCCATTACGGGGGGCCGTGAATTCGGCATGCAGACACAGTGCCGCGCCATGGTCTGAATGCAAATCCAGCGAACGCAGCATGACAGGGCCGGCAAACAGGTCTGTAGACTCAAAGCGCACCGGATGCTTGGTGTTGGCCGCCAGCGTGCCCACCCAGCGCAGCTCTGGCACATCAATGGTGTCCCACGCATTCACCGGCCTGCTCGCCTGCGATTCGCACACGGGGGCCAGCCACAAATCCACCGAGCAGGGAATCAAGCGTGCGCCAGGTTTGAGCAGACGCTTGCGGGCATCGGCCAACATGGCAAGCAGGCCGTAATCAAAGCCAAAATAGCCGATGTGGTCACACACCCCCACATCGGCCCGATCGTCCAGACGGGTTTCGAATGAAGAGTTGGCGTGCAGATTGACCCTTCCGGCCCAGCCAGCGCGCTCAAACGCGCCACGGGCAATTTCAAGGGCAGGACTCGAATCAATCGCATCCACATGAGAGGCCCCCGATTGCAACGACATGAGGCCCAGCACACCAGTGCCACAGCCCAGATCAAGCACCCTGTCACCAGGCCTGACTGTGGCCTCGATGGCTTGCCGCAACAGTGCCAAGCGACGCTTGTCAGTCAGATACCCCAGATGCTCACTGAGCACATCCCATGTGCTGAGACTCAAGCCTGCAACATCCCTGCGCTCAGGGCGGGACTGAGCTGCGCGTAATCAACCCGGCGATAACCGTCAGGCCCCACAGAAACGGCATGCGGCAACACCCGCTCCAGCTCATCGGCCATCACGCCAAGATGCACCCCGTCGCCATATTCGTCGCGCATTTCAGGCAAGTACCGATACAGATACAAACCCACCCCAATGGGATGCCGCCCCACCCACTCGATGTTGGTTTTCAACCTCGGATCACTTGGTTTTACCTTCATTCCCTTGGTATCCCCGGGCTTTTTCGACCCGGTTCCACGCGTGATGGCACTGAGATCGCCGTAAACGTGAAGCAGCGGCGCAACGTATGCCTTTTTCACTTTGCCACCCAGGCTGGGTGAATCGTCCTGGACGCGTTTATTCGTGTTCGAATCTGTCATATTCAATCCGCAACCATGCGGCCCTCGCGAATGCACAACATGCCGATGTCAATCGGTGGCTTCAGTTGCGCATAATCAACTTGGTGATAACCGTTTGCCAGAACAGAAACCGCCGAAGGCATCACACGCGCAAGCTCATCTGCCATGATGCCCAACTGCACCCCTTCACCGTACTCAGCCTGGAAAACAGGCCGATAGCGGTAAAGATAAATTCCCACGCCCAGCGGGTGAGTACCCACCCGGCAAATGTCGGTTTTCGAACGAGGGTCGCTGACAACTTTCATTGCCTTGGCATCCCCGGGCTTTTTCGAGCCGGTTCCACGCGTAATGTCACGCAACTCACCATAAACATGCAACACTGGCGTCGAATATTTGCGCCTGCCCTTGACAAGTGCGGGGGCATTCATGGCTTGGAGCTTGAGGTCGGCAGGTTTTGAAGACATGGACGTTCATGGCTGAGCTGGACAAAACTTCCAGCTACACGCAGGATGCTACTGCAATTTGCTTGCGTGTCCTAGGGCGGACACCCCCAGAAAATCCCACATTTGCATCTGGGGCCAGCCGTTGTAGGCATCTCCATCCGAGTTTTCGTCCTCAGTTGCCAG
>JBJOKU010000095.1:0-6076 GCA_046045925.1 Pseudomonadota bacterium | reverse complement strand
CAGGATGTAGAGCTGTCCGTCGGTGCCGTCGCGGCCCCATTCGATGTCCATGGGGCGGCCATAGTGCTGCTCGATCACGAGAGCGTACTGCGCCAGTTGCGCCACTTCGGCATCGGTGAGCGAGTAGCGGTTGCGCTGCTCGGCGGGCACGTCGATGGTCTTCACCAGCTTCCCGCTGGCGGCTTTCTCTTCAGGCGAGGCAAACACCATCTGGATGAGTTTGCTGCCCAGATTGCGGCGAATCACAGCCCTGTTGCCTGCCTTGAGCATGGGCTTGTGCACATAGAACTCGTCAGGGTTCACCGCGCCTTGCACCACCGTTTCGCCCAGGCCGTAGCTGGAGGTGATGAAGACCACGTCTTCAAAACCGCTTTCGGTGTCGATGGTGAACATCACACCCGCCGCACCCAGATCAGAGCGCACCATGCGCTGCACACCCGCGCTCAGGGCCACTTCGCTGTGGCTGAAACCCTTGTGCACGCGGTAGGAAATGGCGCGGTCGTTGTACAGCGAGGCGAACACCTCTTTCATCTTGTGCAGCACCGACTCGATGCCCACCACATTGAGGAAGGTTTCCTGCTGGCCTGCAAACGAGGCATCGGGCAAATCTTCTGCCGTGGCAGAAGAGCGCACGGCAAAGCTGGCGCTGGCGTTGCCAGCACACAGCGTGACGAACTCTTCGCGAATGGCCTTCTCCAGATCTGCCGGGAAGGGCTGGGCCTCCACCATGGCGCGGATTTCTGCACCCACCTGGGCAAGCGCGCGAACATCTTCGGTGTCGAGCGCAGCGAGCTTGGCGTGGATTTTTCCGTCCAGCCCCTCGTATTTGAGGAATTCACGGAAGGCATGTGCCGTGGTGGCGAAACCAGTGGGCACCTTCACGCCGCTGGGCAATTGAGAAATCATCTCGCCCAGACTGGCGTTCTTGCCGCCGACGGATTCGACATCGCTCATCCGCAGTTTTTCAAAAGGCACGACCAGTGCGGTCGCTTCAAAGAGGTTGGACATGACAGACTCCAAAGTTAAAAACCGGGCATGCTTGCGATCAACTGGACTTTGGAGTTGTTGGATGTGTCCGGCCAGAACGCTTGCAAACAATGATTAAATTGTAGGTGCGACAACAATCCGGTGCCCTTTCAGGACACTGAACACCTTTTCGCCAGTTTTTCCAGATCGTGACACCCATGACACAACGCAGCGTCTTTTTCGTCTCAGACGGCACCGGCATCACCGCCGAAACCTTTGGCAACGCCATCCTCGCCCAGTTCGAATTCAGGCCCAGGCACGTGCGCCTGCCCTTCATCGACACGCTGGAAAAAGCCGTTCGCGTGGTGCAGCAAGTCAACGAGACAGCCGCCCGCGAAGGGGTGCGGCCCATCGTTTTCACCACGCTGGCCAAGCCCGAGGTGATGAAAGTCATACACGACGGCGTGCAGGCCAAGGTTCTCGACATGTTTGGCATCTTTGTGGAGCCGCTGGAGACCGAACTGCAAATGAAGAGCAACCACAGGATTGGCCGCTTTTCCGACGCGAGCAAGAGCAAGGAATACAACGACCGCATCGAGGCCATCAATTTCAGCCTCGCGCACGACGACGGGCAGACCAACAAAGACCTGGAGCAAAGCGATGTCATCCTCGTGGGCGTGAGCCGCAGCGGCAAAACGCCCACCTCGCTGTATCTGGCCATGCAACACGGCCTCAAAGCCAGCAACTACCCGCTCATCCCGGAAGACTTTGACCGTGGCCACCTGCCCAAGGGCCTCGTGCCGCACAAGAAAAAAATCTTCGGCCTCACCATCGATCCCTTGCGCCTGGCCGAAATTCGCCACGAGCGCCGCCCCAATTCACGCTACGCCAGCCTTCAAAACTGCCGCGACGAGGTGGCCGCCGCCGAGAGCATGATGCGCCGCGAGGGCATCCGCTGGCTCTCCACCACCACCAAAAGCATTGAAGAAATTGCCACCACCATCCTTCAAGAAATCCGGCCTGAGCGGCTGGTGTATTGATGTCTTCACCTACCAACCCGAACACGCCCTTGAGGCCCCCCGCCCTGACTCTCTGGTTTACCGGCTTGAGCGGTGCCGGCAAATCCACGCTCGCCAACGCAATGCTGGGCGCGCTGGAGGCACAGGGCAAGCCCTGTTTTTTGCTCGACGGTGACGACCTTCGCCAAGGCCTCAACCGCGATCTGGGATTCACCGCCGAAGACCGCAGCGAAAACCTGCGCCGCGCCGCCGAAGTGGCCAAGCTTTTCAACCGCGCGGGCATCACCGTGCTGGCCGCGTTTATCACCCCGTTTGCCAAAGACCGGGCCAGCATTGCCAGCATCATCGGGCCTGAGTGCTACCGCGAGATTCATGTGAGCACCCCCCTGGAAGTCTGCGAAAGCCGGGACCCCAAGGGCTTGTACGCCAAAGCCCGCAGAGGAGAGATCAAATCATTCACCGGCGTGAGTGACCCTTTCGAGTCCCCTGCAGCTCCCGATCTGCGCATCAATACCCACGCATTGAGCCTGGATGAATCGGTGCAAGAAATCCTGACCCTGCTCTCCCATGCGAGGCCCCGATGATCGTCGCCAATGTCCAGCGCGAAACCTTCTACCAACTCGCCAAACTGGCTTTTGATGCCTTGGGCGTACAAGCCCGCGCTGTTGAGCTGGGTGTCTTCAAGGGTGACAACGCGGCCAACTTGCTCGCAGCGCTGAACCCAGCCCGGCTCAGTCTGCTCGACACCTGGTCGGCACAAGACTTCCACCAAGCCATCAACGACGACGACGGCCAACTGCCTTGGCTCGAGCCATTGTCCGCACTCAATGCTTACTACGGTGGCGACACCAGCCAGCAAAGTTTCTGGGACTCACTTCACACCCATGTGCGCGTCCGTTTCGCCAGCGAACCGCGCGTGTCAGTCGTCAAAGGCAGCAGCACCGAACTGCTGGCCCACGCCACACAAACTGCCAACACCGCAGGCGCTTTTGACTTTGCCTACATTGACGGCAATCACCGCTTCGAGCAAGTTTTTCGCGACCTGATGCTTTACTCGCCCCTGGTCGCGCCCAACGGCATCATCCAGATCAACGACTGCTCTCACAGCATTCTGGGCCTCCGCCAGAATCTGGGAGTGCTTGAAGCCGCTGTCCGCTTCATCAAATTGGGCGGTTGGGAACCGATTGCCATCAACGCGAATGACTTTGCCGATTTGCTGATGGCCAGAAAAAACAGCCTCATGGCCAATGCCCTGAAAGAACTGCTGGCCGCTTCCAACCTCACCGGCTACATCGAAGTTCCGGATGCGCTGCTTGCCAACGCACGCATCGTGCGCAACGACCACAAGTTCTATTTGAGCTTTGCCTGAAGCGGCGGCTTCGTTGGCTGGCCCCGCTCAAGCCTTCAGGGCCGCCACCAACTCACCCAGCATGGGCTCGTATTGGCGCGAGCGCAGCACAGAGCGCATGTTCATGGGTTGCTTGACCTGAAACTGGCTGGCCGTGCGAATGGATCGCTCAGTCTTGTGGAACTGCAGGCAGGCATCATTCCACTCCAAGCCGCAATATGCCAAGACCTGGCGCGTCATCTGCTCCTGGTTCTTGACCAACTCTTCGTACTGCACCTCCAGCATGGCTCCAGGCGGCAGCACCTGCCGCCAATGGGCCATGAGCTGCTCGTAGGCCTTGTAGTAGCGCCCCAGTTCAACCAAGTCGCACGTATATGCGTGTGACCATTGGAAAAACTGCGTATAGCAAGACCAGCAAGTATCCAGCGGGTCGCGCATCATGTGAATGATTCTGGCATTGGGAAAGACCAACCGGATCAGCCCGATCAAGATGAAATTGTTGGGTAACTTGTCCGTGAAGCGCTGTGCCGCAGCATATTCTTCACCACCCCGCCTGGCCACCCTGTCGAGGTATTGCGTTCCCCAGGCTTGCAGTTGCGCAGGGCTCAGACAAACGCCCCATTGGTCACTCGCAACGCCATGCCGCATGTCTGTCTGGCTGGCCAGTTGGGCCGCTTCATGCACTTGCAAACCGAAGTCGGTCAATTCACCGGCACCATAGACATCAGGATGGCTGGCCAGTATCTGCTCCATCAGGCTGGTGCCAGAGCGCATCATGCCCACGATAAAAATGGGGGCCTCGCTGGCATGGCCACGCCCGCCGTGACGCTCGAACAACCCGGCATTGAAGTGGGTAGCCATGGCCGCAAATCGTTCTTCTTCTGCTTCAATCTGGTAACGGAACTGGCTTCGCTTGAGTGCATTTGCCTTTTGATATTGGGCAAAAGCTTCCTCTGTGCGACCCAAGTCGTCCAGCGACTTGCCCATGGCATAACGGAAATAGACCTCATCTTCGACAGAGTCAAACTTGTCCGCTGTTTCCAGGGCCGAAAGGGCCTTCCAGACAGGCGCGTCAGCCTTCACTTTTTGGGCACTGGCCAAGCTGTAGCACAACACTGGTGCATGACCCAGGCTTTCGAGCACTGGCTCCAGCAATTCGCGCACTGCGTCGCTCTCGCCCCTGGCTCCGTGCAGTGCCGCACGAATCGCAAGCAAGTCCTTGTTGGGCTTGTCGCAGGCCAGCAAGAGGGCATCCACCTCGACCAGCGCCTCATCAATCCGGTCAAGGTGCATCAGCAGGTGCATGCGCAGGGCAACCAGGTCCATCACATCGGGGTACAAGCTTCTCGCCCTCTCAACTTGGGCAAGCGCCAACGCAAACTCACCAATGCCGCGCGTGTACAGCACCGAGGCCCAGAGCACATTCAGGGAGTTAGGGGCCAACTGTGCGGCAATCTGCAACAAAGGCCCCGCATCAACGGCACGCCCAACCTCGCAGTACCCGCGTGCCAAGTTGCACAACGCCCCCAAGTGCCTGCCGCCAACCCGCACAGCCGCCTCCAGGTGCGCGACAGCTTCAGCCGGTCGGCCTTGCTTGAGCAAGATCGCGCCAAGATTGTTCAGGGGATCCACCTGTGCCGGATTCACGTCCAGCGCGGCCCGGTAATAAGCCATCGCCTTGTCATCCTCAGCACGCGCAAGCCAGATGCTGCCCATGTTGTTGAGAGAGCCCGTGTGTTGCGGGGCCAATTCAAGCGCGCGTTCATGGGCGCGCTCAGCCTCGTCCCATTGCCCTGAGTCATACAAGGCAATGCCCAGATTGCTCCACGCGTTGGCGTTTCCCGGCTCCAGCTCCACCGCCTTGCGGCCCATCTCAATCGCCGTCTTCGTCCGCCCCAGCATGCGGGCCATTTCTCCCGCGTTGGCGTAAAACAGTCCTGCACCCGGATTGCCCTCAATGCCCCGCTCGATCAGCCTCAAACCCAGCTCGGTTTGCCCTGACAAATGGGCCAGAATGCCGGCCAGATGCAACCCTTGCGGGTGAGCGGGAAATGCGCTCAGTACCTGCCTCAGCAAGCGCTCCGCCCCCAGCAGGTCACCTTGCTCTTGCAAGACGGAGGCCGAGGCGACGAGCCGGTCGCATTCGGGCAGGGTCAAGGCGCTGGCGGTCATCATGGGTGCAGATTCTCGACCCAATCCCCGATGATTTTCCTCGCACCCATTTCATTTGACCCCAATCCTCGGAAAAACCAACAACCCCGCGTTTTCCCTTAGATGCAAAAATGCCACAAATAGCCCTACGGATGCAATGAGTTACACCTGTATTCCGTGGTTTGTGAAATATTGGCATCCTGAAACCGATAATCGGGCAATTCACCTTGATTACGCTAACCCATAGCAGGTATTTCATGAATACGCAAAAGAAAAAATCCGTTGGTCAGACTCACTTCAAATACGCTTCGATTGCTCACGCTTCGTTGCTGGCACTGGCTTCATTGGCCTCAGATGCCGCCTTTGCAACCATTGCATGCACCTTTGACTCCAATACGCCTGTCACCACTGACCTTGGCGGGGCAAGTTGCCTGTTTGATGACTCCAAAGCAGGGCAAAATCTCACCGTAACGGGCTCTGGCACGATTGGTGGCGGTGTCTCTACAGGCCCCAACACTGGCACCGGCCCCAATGGCATCTTCAGCACCTCGGGGGGCGGCATCACTGTTCTGGGCAGCGGTGTCATCACCAA
>JBJOKU010000094.1:0-6104 GCA_046045925.1 Pseudomonadota bacterium | reverse complement strand
GGCGCTTGGCGGCGGCGACATAGGCGTTGCCAGGGCCGGTGATTTTGTCCACGTTGGGCACAGTGGCTGTGCCGTAGGCGAGCGCGGCCACGGCCTGTGCGCCGCCGATGGTGAAGGCACGGGTAACGCCTGCCACGTAGGCAGCAGCGAGCACGAGGGCGTTTTTCTCGCCTTTCGGCGTGGGAACAACCATGATGATCTCGCCCACCCCGGCCACATGGGCAGGAATGGCGTTCATCAGCACGCTGCTCGGATAGGCGGCCTTTCCACCGGGCACGTAGATGCCCACGCGGTCCAGCGGGGTGACTTTTTGCCCGAGCAAAGTGCCGTCGGCATCGCGGTAGCTCCAGCTCTCACCGCTGGCCTTCTTCTGCGCCTCGTGGTAGCTGCGCACGCGCTCAGCGGCGGCTTGCAGGGCGTTGCGCTGGGCAGGGGTGATGGCTTCAAACGCGGCTTGCAGTTCTTCGCGCTTGAGCTCCAGCTCGGCCATGCTCTGGGCTTGCACACCGTCGAAGCGCTGGGTGTATTCGAGCACCGCCGCATCGCCGCGCTGCTGCACGTCGGCCAGGATGTCGGCCACACGGCCTTCGATGGCGGCATCGGTGTCCGCGCTCCAGTGCAAGCGTGCCTTGAACTGCGCCTCAAAGTCGCTTTGTGTGGTGGACAGGCGCAGGGGCCGGGCGGTGAAGCTCATGGGCAACCTCTTCAACCCACTGCTTTGGCAAAAGCATCAATGATCGGGCGCATGCGCTCTTGCTTGAGCTTGAGCGAAGCCTGGTTCACCACGAGACGGGAGCTGATGTCCATGATGCGCTCCACTTCCACCAGGTTGTTGGCCTTGAGTGTGCCGCCAGTGGACACGAGGTCCACGATGGCATCGGCCAAGCCGGTGAGTGGGGCCAGTTCCATCGAACCGTAGAGCTTGATCAGGTCCACGTGCACGCCCTTGGTGGCGAAAAACTCGCGGGCCACGTTCATGTACTTGGTGGCCACGGTGATGCGCGAGCCGGTGCGCACCGCGCTGGCGTAGTCGAAATCGGCACGCGTGGCCACGCTCATGCGACACTTGGCGATTTTCAAGTCGAGCGGCACATACAAGCCCTGCTGGCCGCTCTCCAACAGCGTGTCCTTGCCGCACACGCCCATGTCCGCGCCGCCTTGCTGCACATAGGTGGGCACGTCAGTGGCGCGCACCAGCACAACGCGCACATCGCTCTGATTGGTGCCGATGATGAGCTTGCGTGATTTCTCGGGGTCTTCAAGCACCTCAATGCCCGCAGCGCGCAGCAGCGGCAGGGTTTCTTCAAAAATGCGTCCTTTGGACAGGGCCAGTGTGATCATCTTGGTTTGCCCGTTCACTTGATCCGTTCGATGTCGGCGCCCAGCGCCCGGAGTTTGGCTTCCATCGCATCATAGCCACGGTCGAGGTGGTAGATGCGGTCCACAACCGTCTCGCCCTCGGCCACCAGGCCAGCGATCACCAGAGAAGCCGATGCACGCAGGTCGGTGGCCATGATGCTGGCACCCGAGAGTTGTGCGCCGCCCTGGATGATGGCCACTTTGCCGTCGGTCTGGATGTTCGCACCCAGACGCACCAGCTCGTTGACGTGCATGTAGCGATTCTCGAAGATGGTCTCGGTGACCTTGCTCGCACCCTGCGCCACCACGTTGAGCGCCATGAACTGCGCCTGCATGTCGGTGGGAAAGCCAGGGTACTCGGTGGTGCGAAAGCCCTGCGCCTTCAAATCTGTTGCGCCAGAAGAACTCACGCGGATGAAACCCTCACCGGCCTGCACATTCACGCCCGCATCACGCAGCTTCTCGATCACCGCTTCAAGGTGATCGGCGCGCCCGTTGCGCAGCACCACTGCGCCACCCGTGGCGGCCACAGCGCAAAGAAAGGTGCCGCATTCAATTCGGTCTGCCACCACGGTGTGCGTGCAACCATGCAGTCGCTCGACACCTTCGATGCGGATCTTGCTCGTGCCGTGGCCTTCGATCTTCGCGCCCATCTTGATGAGCATCTCGGCCAGGTCGGGAATCTCCGGCTCTTGTGCGGCATTCTCGAGAATGGTTTCACCCTCGGCCAGCGCGGCGGCCATCATGAAGTTTTCGGTGCCCGTGACCGTCACCATGTCGGTGGTGAGGCGCGCGCCTTTCAGGCGGGTGCGTCCCTCGGGCAGCTTGGCCAGCATGTAGCCGTGCTCCACGCGGATTTCAGCCCCCATGGCCTGCAAACCCTTGATGTGCTGATCCACCGGACGCGAACCGATTGCGCAGCCGCCGGGCAGCGACACCGTGGCCTCGCCAAAGCGGGCCAGCAAGGGGCCGAGCGCCAGCACCGAGGCACGCATGGTTTTCACCAGGTCGTAAGGAGCCTCGGGATTGGTGATGCCGCCCGCGTCGAGGCTGAGCTGGTTGTCGCCCGTCCACTCCACCGATGCGCCCATGTTGCGGATGAGCCGGGTCATGGTGCCCACGTCGTTGAGGCGTGGCACGTTGTCCAGCACCACAGGGTCGGCTGTCAGCAGGGCTGCGCAGAGTTCGGGCAGGGCTGCGTTTTTTGCGCCCGAGATGTTGATCTCGCCGTTGAGCGGGTTGCCCCCGCGAATAAGAAGTTTGTCCACGGTATCAGTGGCCTTGTTGCTGCCACTCTTGTGGCGTGAAAGTTTTCATGGAAAGGGCGTGCACCTCGTCGGTGGCCATGCGCGCGCCCAGCGTGGCGTACACGCGCTGGTGGCGGGCGATGGGGCGCTTGCCCTCGAATTCGGCGCTCACGATCACGGCGCTCCAGTGGCGGCCATCACCGTCCACCTCGATGTGCTCACAGGGCAGACCCTCGGAAATGATGCGTTGCAATTCTTGTGCGTTCATTTGCGTGTCAATCGATCAGTGGCGGACTTTGTAGCCAATGCGCAGCAGATGCAAGGCCAGACCGCCCACCACGGCAAAGGTGAAGGCCACCACGCCAAGGCTGAACCAGGGCGAAACATCGCTCACCCCGAAGAAGCCGTAGCGGAAGCCGTCGATCATGTAGAAGAAAGGGTTGAAATGGCTCACACCCTGCCAGAAGGCGGGCAGCGAGTGGATGGAATAGAACACGCCACTCAGAAAGGTCATCGGCATGATGATGAAGTTCTGGAACGCGGCCATTTGGTCGAACTTGTCGGCCCACAAACCGGCGATCAAACCGAGCGAGCCAAGCACTGCGCCGCCCAGCACCGCGAAGGTCAATATCCACAGTGGATGCATCAACTGCACTTGGCCAAACCAGACAGTGACTGCCATGACACCCGCGCCAACGGCCAACCCGCGCACGATGGACGAGCCCACGTAGGCCACAAACCAGCTCCAGTGCGACAGCGGCGTGAGCAGCAGAAAGACGATGTTGCCCATCATCTTGCTTTGCACCATCGACGACGAACTGTTGGCAAAGGCGTTTTGCAACACACTCATCATCACCAGGCCGGGGATGAGAAAGCTGGTGTAACTCACTTGGTCGTACACCTTCACGTGGTCAGACAACACATGCCCGAAGATCAGCATGTAGAGCACAGCAGTGAGCACCGGCGCAGCAATGGTTTGGAAGCTCACCTTCCAGAAGCGCAGCACTTCCTTGTAAAAAAGCGTCCCCGCGCCTTCAAACATGCCCGGTTTCGAGTCGGCGTGGCTCATGCGTTGGCCCCCATCACGTCGAGGAAGACATCTTCGAGATCGGCCTTGCGGATTTCCACATCTTCGGCCACCAGCCCGGCTTCACGCACCTGCGCAAGGTATTGCTCGATCTCCAGCGCGTTGTGGGCCGGAAACTGCACGATGCGTCCTGTCACGCGCGCGCGCTGCGCCAGTGCCTCAGGCAACTGGCCATCGGTCTTGAAACGCAGCACATTCGACGAAGCGTTCTTCAGCAGCTCGGAGGTTTTCTCCAGTGCAACCACCCGGCCCTGCTTGAGCATGGCGATGCGCGAGCACAGAGCCTCGGCTTCTTCAAGGTAGTGCGTGGTGAGCAGCACGGTGTGGCCTTGGCGGTTGAGCTTGGCGATGAACTGCCACAGCGTCTGGCGCAGCTCCACATCCACACCGGCGGTGGGCTCGTCGAGCACGATGACAGGTGGCTTGTGCACCAGCGCCTGCGCCACCAGCACGCGGCGCTTCATGCCGCCCGAGAGCTGGCGCATGTTGGCGCTGGCTTTGTCTGACAGGCCCAGGCTGGCCAGCAACTCCTCGATCCAGGACTCGTTGTTTTTCACGCCGAAATAGCCACTCTGGATGCGCAAGGTTTCGACCACGCTGAAGAAGGGGTCAAACACCAACTCTTGCGGCACCACACCCAGCGCCTTGCGGGCCAGTGCATAGTCGCCCTGCACACAGTGGCCCATCACCTTGACCGAACCCTGTTGCGGCTTGGTCAGGCCAGCGAGGATGCTGATGAGCGTGGTCTTGCCGGCGCCGTTCGGCCCGAGCAAGCCAAAGAACTCGCCCTGCTCAATGTCGAAGTTCACGCCGTCAAGCGCCTGCAACACGCCACGCGGCGTGTTGAACTGCTTGCTGACATGCTGGAACGAGACGGAAGGCGATGCTGCCATGAAAGGGCGATAAAGGCGTGGGAAAAGAAAAGCAAAAAACGCCAACGCCCGGCAAGGCATCAGCGCGAGTGTGGATTGTAAATCGCGGGGGCAGGCCTCTTCAGACAGGGGCGGCTGTGGCCTTGGGCTGAAAAAGGTTCACGCAGCCAGTCGCCTCTGTCATGCAGCTTGGGCCACCAGCAATTCAGCAATGCCGTAAAGGCCAGCCAACTCCTTGAGTTTGGGCGTGGCCCCTGTGATTTCAAGCTTTTGACCTGCTTGAGCGGCCTGGCGCTGCAACTCCAGCAACACAGAGAGTGCGGACGAATCGAATTCGCGCAGACTGGAAGCGTCAAGCTGCCAACGTGTGTCCGTCTGTTTGCGCAGGGCGTCCAGCAACGTGGCACTCTGGGCCACGGCATTGGCATGCAGGAGCTCGGCAGGCAACTGGAGCACGGACATATCGGTCAGGACTTTTTGGCTGGTGCCTTGCCAGCATTGGTCTTGTTGCGCTGGGCCAGTGATTCGATCAGGCCATCTACGCCCTTGGCACCAATTTCCTGCGCGAACTGGCCCTTGTAGGTTTCCACCAGCCATACGCCCAGCACGTTGAGGTCGTAAATCTTCCAGCCCTTGTCGGTTTTTTCCAGACGGTAGTCGAGCTGGATAGGGTCGCCCTTGCCGCGCACTTCGCTGCGCACGATTACTTCAGCGTCACCAGCGGCGGCACGCAGGGGCTTGACAGCAATGGTGTGCTCCTTCACCTGGCTCAAAGCGCCGGAATAGGTGCGCACCAGCAGGGTCTTGAATTCGTCTTGCAGGCGCTTTTGCTGCTCGGGCGTGGCACTGCGCCAGAAGCGGCCCACGGCCGTGGAGGTCATGCGAGTGAAGTTGACATTGGGCATGATCTTGTTGTCCACCAACGCCACCACTTTGGCCACATCACCGGCTTGCAGGGATTTGTCCGTCTTGATCTGTTCCAGCACATCCGTGCTGAGCCGCCTGATCATGGCATCTGGAGCCTCGTCTTCGGCACGGGCTTGCACACCCACCAGCAGCGTGAGGGCGGAAAAACCCGCAATCAGGATGCGATGAATAAAACGTCGTTTCATGTTTTCATTTCCTTTGCATCGGTCTTTGATGCATCACTTCAACGGTTTGATCTTCTCCAGGGCAGACAACTGCATGTAAACCCTTGGCAAATCAGGTGGGGCCTCTGTGTGTTTTGTCACACGGCTGTTGCGTGGGTTCAGTCTTTTTCAGGCGGCGGGTTGCCGTCATGAACCTGGTTCTTGCGCATTTGCAGGTAGCTGTCGCGAATGAAGCTGTAGCGGTCGAGTGCCGCCTCTTCCAGCAAACTTTCTGCCTTGAGCAATTGTGCCCTTGTATCAACTGCACGAATCACATACAGGCTGTTGCGGGTAGGTACATGATCGAGCTGTCCCGAAACATCGCCCCTTCTGTCTGCCGCGAACTGGCTCACGCCATCTCGCACCGTAGATGGGCCGAACACAGGCAACACCAGGTACGGGCCAGAAC
>JBJOKU010000093.1:0-6143 GCA_046045925.1 Pseudomonadota bacterium | reverse complement strand
AGAAGGGGTGGGGTGGTCTTACCACCCCTCCCCTTCTCCCAGCGCTAAAGCGCGGTCAATCAGGTCAGCACCGTCAGGAAGGTTTCGTGCAGTTTGCGCTGGGGATAGTCCAGCCCGCCGTCCACGAAGCCTTCCCAGTTCCAGGCCAGAGCGGGCCAGTCGGGGTAAGGGGCGGTACCGCCACAGAAGGTTTCAAAGCGGTTGCCCGAAGGGTCCCAAGCGTAGATGGTGGTGCCCCGGGTGACGCCGTGCCGGGTGGGGCCGATGTCCACCGGCACCTTGTTCATGGACATGACGTCGCCGGCACGCAGCACCTTCTCCCAGTTTTCCAGCAAATACGCCACGTGGTGCAGCTTGCCGGGTGTTTCGTTCATCACGAAGGCGATGTCGTGGGCCTTGTGACCACACGACATCCAGATGGCCGCCTTGACGTCGCTGTCGGGAGCGGTCACGTACTCGGTGAGGGTAAAGCCCAGCACGTGGGTGAAGATGTCGAGCACCTTGTCCACGTGCGGCCCGTACAGCAGAGCGTGGTCGAGGCGCAGCGGAGCGATGCCGTGCTCGGCGGCAGCACACCAGGGCGGGGGATTCAGCATCGGCATGCCGTTGCCGATCATCTTTTTCTCGGCAAACAGCTCAATCAGATGGCCGCTTGGGATTTCAAAGCGAACGCGCTCGCCGGTTTCGAGCAAATCACCTGAGGGAATGCGTTCGGTCTTCAGGCCGTAGGCCTTGAGATCGGCCTCGAACTTGTTGAGCGTGGGCACATCGAGCACCTTGAAGCCCATGAAGTCCAGACCTGCCCGGTCGGCCTCCCGGATGATCACGCTGTTGTGGTCGCGCTCGTCCCAAGCCTTGAAGTACACGCGGCCTTGCGGATCGGTGCCGGTTTCCACCAAGCCCATCACGTTGCTGTAAAACTCCTTGGCCTCAGCCATGTCCAGCACACGCAGTTGCACGTGGCCGGGTCGCAATACACCTGTCATTGCCATGTTGTGTCTCCTCTTTCATCGGTAGTGGCAGGCGTAGTGGAACTTTGAATTCAAAAACAGGAATTGATGCAGATCAACACCTGAGCCGTGTAACGATTGGGCACTTGACGCGCATCAAATTTTTTCCAACCTGTCAGTCTCCACCACCACAGCCACCGCCGCAACCGCCCCCATCTCCACCACTATCCGCCCCACCTTCACCACCTCCGGCACAGCCTGACGCCCCACCCAGCTCATTGCCGCAATAGACATCAGAGCCACTTTGTTGGTCAATATTCTTGCAGTCAGGCAGGTACTTGAAGCCGTTCGGAATGTTCAGCTTGGTGTCGAGTGCAAACAGCAGGGGCAGACGGGTCGGGGCACCAGGGCGAATGCCCTCTTCCTTGCAGGCCCAAAACCAAGTGCGCCGCAGACCGCTGTTTCGCCGGGGGTCTGACCCCAGCACTTCGGCAGGGGAGTGGTGCAGGATGCGACCAAAGGCCAGCTTGCACCAGCTCTCGTAGGCACGGGTATGCAAGATGAAGTCGTGCCAGGCATCGTCGGCCACCTGCGAGGGCATGGCCACGAAGCGGTGGCCGCTGCGTGCGTAGGCCAAAAAAAACTGCTTGAGCCCCCTGAGCACCAAATCCACGTCGGCCCCGCTCAGGTGTTCATACTTCTTGCGGAGCTTGATGCCCAGCAAGGCGGGCAATTGACACTCGCGGATGAACTGGCGGCGGCTGCTCGCCTGCCAGGCATGCAGGGAAACGGACAACATCAGCGCCACGATCACCAAGGGAACCCAACTGGCGGGTGTTCGGGGCGAAAACAGGAACTGCACCCACACGAGCAGTAATGGCAGGCTCCACTTCAACCAGCCCAGCACGCAGATACGGCGTTGTCCACTCCATCTCTCAAACATGTTCCTGCCCCTTTCGCATGTGTTTGCTACACCACCACCGGCTCCGGCTCCAGCCGGATGCCAAAGCGTTCGTACACGCTGGTCTGGATGGCGCGGGCGAGCGTCATGACTTCGCCACCCGTGGCGGGGTTGTCCGGCCCGCCTTTGTTGACGAGCACCAGCGCCTGTTTTTCGTACACCCCGGCGTTGCCTACGGTTTTGCCTTTCCAGCCGCAGGCATCGATCAGCCAGCCGGCGGCGAGTTTGACGCTGCCGTCGGGCATGGGGTAGTGAACGATGTTGGGTTCGCGGGCGATGATGTCTGCACACTGCTCGGCGCTGACGGTGGGGTTTTTGAAGAAGCTGCCCGCGTTGCCAATCACCGCGGGATCAGGCAGTTTGGCGCGGCGAATCTCGCAGATCCATTCACAAATCTGCTGGGCGGGGCGTTGGTTTTTCGGCGGCCACCGGCCTGTGGCCTGCGCGGCTTCTACCTTGCGTTGCAAATCGAGGTAGCTGGTTTCGTGTTTGTGATGTTTGGGCAGGGCAAAGCGCACGTGGGTGATGATGGCGCGGTCGGCCAGACCCACGTCGGTATGGTGCTTGAAGACGGAATCGCGGTAGCCAAAACCGCAGTGCTCATGCCGCAGGGTGAGGGTTTCACCCGTGCTCCAGTCGAAGGCATCGAGGCTGTCAAAGCGGTCTTGCAGCTCCACGCCGTAAGCGCCGATGTTTTGCACCGGAGCGGCCCCCACCGTGCCGGGAATCAGCGCCATGTTCTCCAGCCCGTCGTAGCCCTGGGACAGCGTCCAGAGCACAAATTCGTGCCAGTTTTCCCCGGCCCCAGCCTCGACGATCCAGTACTTTTCAGTTTCTGCCACCAGACGGCGGCCCATGATCTCCATCTTGAGCACGGGCGCTTTGACATCGCCCGTGAGCACGAGGTTGCTGCCCCCGCCGAGCACCAGAGGCGGGTTGTCGCGGCTCATAACCAGTTCGCCCGAGGCCACAAGCCCCGGCAGGGCCTGCACGTCTGCCTGGCTTTGCAGGCGCAGCAGTTGCACCGCGCGGGCCGAGATGCCGAAGGTGTTGAGGCGCTGGAGGGAAACGTTTTTCTCGACTAACATTGGCGGGATTTTCTCATTGTCCCCATCCGTCTTCCGGAGAACACCATGCCTTCGTTCGATACCGTCCTTGAACCGAACCTCGTCGAGGTGAAAAACGCCGTTGAAAACTCGGCCAAGGAGATCGCCACGCGCTTTGACTTCAAGGGCACATCGGCGGCCGTGGAGATCAAGGAAAAAGAGATCACGATGTTTGGCGATGCCGACTTCCAGCTCGTGCAGGTTGAAGACATCTTGCGCAACAAGATGACCAAGCGCAATGTTGACGTGCGTTTCCTGGATGTGGGCAACGTGCAGAAGATCGGCGGCGACAAGGTCAAGCAGGTCATCACGGTGCGCTCGGGCATCGCCAGCGAAGACGCGAAAAAGATCGTCAAGCTCATCAAGGACAGCAAAATGAAGCTGCAAGCCGCCATACAGGGCGATGCGGTGCGCATCACAGGTGCCAAGCGCGACGATTTGCAGGCGGCGATGGCGCTGATCCGCAAGGACGTGCCCGACTTGCCGCTGTCGTTCAACAATTTCCGCGACTGAGAAAAACATGAACACAGGGAGAAAACAAAAAATCGCGTGGTTGGCGCTTTGGAGCTTTGCCTTTGTTGCCACTGCCTGGGTTGGGACTTCAGTGGCCCAAGCTCAATTTCCTTCCGTCAGGCTGGGGGGTATCCTGGGCGGCAAGGCGCTGCTGGTGATCGAGAGCCGCCCCCCAAAGGCCATGTCGCCGGGGCAAAGCCACGAAGGTATCAAGCTGATTTCGGTCGGCAAGGATCATGCTGTCATCGAGATCAATGGCGTGAAGGAAACCCTGCGCATGGGTGAGTCACCCCTGGGTATGGCTGCCGCTTCCAAGGAGGAGTCGGGCAGCGGTCAGCGGATTGTCTTGCAGGCCGGACGTGGGGGGCATTTCACCACTGGGGGACAAATCAACGGGCAATATGTCGAATTCATGGTCGATACGGGTGCTACCCGGGTTTCCATGAGCGCCGATCATGCCCAAGCCTTCGGGGTAAGTTACAAGAACTCGCCGACAGGTATCGCCCACACTGCAAATGGCACCAAACGGGTGTACCTCGTCACGCTGGACAGCGTTCGTATTGGGTCTGTGACTCTGCACAATGTGGAAGCCAGCGTTTCAGATGTTCAAATGCCGTTCATCCTGCTCGGCAACAGTTTCCTGAGCCGCTTCAACATGCAACAGAACAACGGCCAGTTGGTGCTGGAAAAGCGTTATTGATTTTTTTTCTTGCCGAGTTGCGACTCGGTGCCATCAAGCAGGCGGGACATGTTGTCCTTGTGCCGCCATACCAGCAGCATCGACATGGCCATGATGGCCAGCGTGATGGCGCGGCTGGTCGGCCAGACGATGCCACCGCCGTAGAAATAGAAGAGCGGTGCAAAGGCCGCCGACGCAATGGCCGCCAGCGATGAGTAACGGAAGTACCAGGCCACAATGACCCAGGTCAGCAGTGTGGCCAGCCCAAGGAATGGGTTGATGCCGAGCAGCACACCCGCCGCAGTGGCCACGCCCTTGCCGCCCTTGAATTTGAAGAACACCGGCCACAGGTGTCCGGCAAATGCGGCCAGTGCTACCAGCGCCACGGCCATGTTGCCCAGACCGTAGGGCTCTCCAAACTGGCGCACCAGCACCACCGGGATGTAGCCCTTGACGGCATCGAGCAGCAGCGTGGCAATGGCGGCTTTCTTGCTGCCCGAACGCAGCACGTTGGTGGCCCCGGGGTTGCCGCTGCCGTAAGTGCGAGGGTCTTCCAAACCCATGGCACGGCTCACCAGCACGGCAAAACTCAGGGAGCCGCACAAGTAGGCAGCAACGACAACCACGACAAGGGAAAAACTCACGGCAGCTCCAAGATTGCAAAGGCGGCCTATTGTGCCAGCCCCTTACTGGCCGGGGTCACGAAGCTCCCAGCGAATCACATCAATGGCCTTGAGCACCTCTGGCGAGAGCTGCGTGCCCCAGGCTGCCACGTCTTCTTTGAGGTGCGCCAGAGAGGTCACGCCGATGATGGTGCTGGCCACCGACCAGCGGGTGTAGCAAAACGCCAGCGCCATTTGGGTGGGAGTCATCCCGTGCTCTCGTGCCAGTGCGCTGTAACGGCGGGCGGCGGCCAGCGCCTCGGGGCGGCCCCAGCGTTGCCCGCGCACGGGTGCAAAACGGCCCATGCGACCCACGCTGGCATCCACCTCCAGCCCCGTGTCGTCGTACTTGCCGGTGTGCAGGCCAAAGCCCAGCGGCGAATAGGCCAGCAGCGAGACCTTGCAGCGGTGCAGCACCTCGTCGAGTCCGTTGTCCACAACGCGGTTGTTCAGGCAATAAGGGTTTTGCACGGAGGCGATGCGGGGCAGGCCGTGCTGCTCAGCCAGACGCACAAACTCCATCACGCCCCAGGGTGTTTCGTTGGAGAGGCCAAAGGCCCGCACCTTGCCCGCCTTGTGCAACACCTCCATGGCACGCAACTGGGCCTCGACCGACTCGATCTGGCTCATGTCCTCGTTGGCCGGGTTGTAGTACTGTGTGCCAAACATGGGAATGGTGCGTGCGGGCCAGTGGATCTGGTAGAGGTCGATCACATCGGTTTGCAGGCGTTTGAGGCTCGCATCACATGCCTCGATGATGGTTTGCGCCTTGAACGGCGCACCCTCGCGGATCCAGGCATAACGCGACGGCCCGGCCACCTTGGTGGCAAGCGTGATGCGCTGTCGCATGCCGGGCCGCTGCGCCAGCCAGCGCCCGATGATCGACTCGGTGCGGGTGTAACCGGCTGCACTGGGCGGAAAGGAATACATCTCTGCGGTGTCAATGAAATCCACGCCCATGTCGACCGACGCATCCATGATGGTGTGGGCATCGACCTCACTGACCTGCTCGCCAAAGGTCATGGTGCCCAAGCAGATGGGGGCGACCTTCAGATCACTGGTGCCGAGTTGAACCTTGTTCATGCTGTTTTTTCCTTCTTGCGTTGTTCGTGACGCTCCTGCTCTTGCAAACGCAGGATGCGGCGTTGCACTTTACCCGTGGTCGTCATGGGCAGTGCGTCAATGAATTCAATGTCCTTGGGGTACTCATAGGGCGCGAGCCTGCCCTTGACGTGCTCTTGCAATTGCGCCACGAGTTGCGCCTCCCACGCT
>JBJOKU010000092.1:0-6143 GCA_046045925.1 Pseudomonadota bacterium | reverse complement strand
TCAATGAGCCAGCGGGCGCTGCGCAGGATGGCGGCTTCACGCACGTCCTGCATGTCCTTGCCACGGCACAGCTCCATGGCGGTTTGCCAATGTTGTTCACGACGGGCATGGTCTTGCAGGGAGTGTGCGCTTTCACAGGCGTACAGGTGGGCGAGTGCCTCCACGCGCTGTCGATGCGCGGGTTCGCCCTCAATGCCCCTCAGGGCCTGGGCACGCTCTGCTGCGGCAACGGCGGATTTGCGGGCGCGGGTGAAGCGCCCTGCCGAAAAATAGGCGATGGACTCGATCAGTCCGAGGTACATGGCCCGTTCGCGCTGCTGGGAACGCCAGCGCCGCGCTTCGGAGGGCATGCCAATCAGGGTGAACAAGGCCCGCAACGCTGCATACATGAGGGCGAAACCCAGAGCCAGGATGAGGATGACGAAGTTCAGTGACAGGTCTACCCTGTAAGGGGGCCAGAACAGGGTGACGCTGGCCTGGTTGTTGCCAGCAAACAGGGCCAGAGCCACCGACACGGCAAACAGGGCCAATAACCACAATGCGGCACGCATGGTTTATTTGCCCGTGGCCCCGGCTGCGGTGGCCAGTGCGGTGAGGGTTTCATCCAGTCGGGGCAGTTCGGAATTCTTCAACTGGGCCTGCACTTGGGTGATGCGTTCGCGCGCAATTTGTACGGCCTTGGCATTGGGGTCGAAATGGCGGACAAGGCTTTGCTGCGCCGATTGCAGGTCGGAGCCAGCGCTGGGCAGTTGCCTTGTCATCAGGCCCATGCGGGCGTTGAGCAGGCGCAACTTGAGGTTTTCGCGTGCAAAGAAGCTCTGGCTTGGACTGAGCAGGGCGGCTTCGGGGGCATCGATGCGGCTCACGCGGACCAGTCGCTTGACTTCTTCCCAGAAGCGTTCACCCCAGCCCAGAACGGTGCTCATGGCATTGGCATTGGCCGGTTTGGCGGGCTTGGCCGTGTTGTTGCCGGGCAGGTCATGCATCAGGGGCAGTTCATCGACCATGCGGCTGACCTCGTCCAGTGACAAGCTGGCGTTGGCAATGTCAAGGATGCGGGCGGCTTTCAGGCGGTCCATGTCGTGCGAGATGGCGCGGGCTACTGGAGCCAGACGGGGTTGCGAGGCACGCCGGAGTCGCTGCTCGGCGGTTTTCAGTGCGGCTTGCAGGGGCTCGGCGCTGCCCAGCATCTGCGACTGTTGTTGTGCAAGGCGCAGGGCGGCATCGATGTCGGAGAGGAGGTTGTCATCGCGGGACCGCGAGAGGCTTTGCATCAGCTCTTCCAATTGGCTGCGTTGCAAACTTGCTTCGGCGAGCTTGCCCTCTGCCACGCCCAAGCGGGTGGAAACATCGCGTGCGGTATCTTGTGCCGCCTTGGCGGTGGCCCGGGCTTCCATGGCGAAGTTGGCGCTGTCGGTGCTTGCGCGTGCCAGTTCGGACTGGATGTGGCTGAGTTTTTGCCACAGGAACCCCACGGCCAGCAGCAAGACGGCGAGCACCGCCAGCACCATTTGCTGGCTGCGCGACCATGTACCCGCCGGCACGGCGGGCGATGACACTGTTTCCGGGGCAAGAGGGGCCGCCGCCTCTGCCGAGGCGGTGGTCTTTGTGGGGGCTGCGGGCGGGGCGTTGCTGGGCTCGGGCTGCATGTCAGTCATTGTGCATGACAAAGCGCGGCCAGCGCGTCGAGACTGGGCTTGCAGATTTGAATGCGCGCAAAACCCAGCGCCTGTGTGGCCTGCGCAATACGCTCGTGGGTGCAGATGCAGGGCACTTTGTGCCAAGCGCCCTGTGGCATGAGTTGCGCGAGATGCAGCACCGCTTCTGAACTGCTGAAGACCCAGATGCTGCCATCACTTGCGGCTTGCGCAGCGCTTGCTTGCTGCGCCCCAGGCCAGCGAGGCAGTCCGCGCTGGTAGGCAGCAACGAGCTCCACCATGGCTCCTGCGGCTTGCAACTGGCGGGTCAACCAGTCGCGGCCAGAGCCTTGGTGCCGTTTGGCCGGTGCTTGCCCATTGGCCGCTTCGGGGGGGGCTGCACTGGCGGCACTTTGCCCTCGCACGATGAGTACGCGCTTGCCCTGCCATGTGCGCGTCCTGACGACTTGCCACAGGGATTCGCTGTCGAACTGGGGGGCATCGGGGGGCGGTGCATCAATGGCGGACTCGGCAACCCCGTGATTGCGCAGCGCACGTACTGTGCCGGGGCCCGTGGCAAGAAACCGCTGTTCACCAGAGGACGCCACGGGCTGGGAGAAAAAGGCATTCACGGCGGCGGGGCTGACGAACATCAACGCATCAAACACAGTGGCATCGCGCCGGGCCGCATCCAGCCCAGTGTTGGTCAGTGGCGTGATCTCGATGAGGGGCAGTGCAATGGCTTCCACGCCCAGCGCGGCCAGAGAGGATGCCCAGCGTGATGCCTCGGGCTCGGGGCGGGTGATGATGATCCGTGGCTTGTGCATGTGAGTGGCGTTGGGCGCAAGCTTGCCTCAGCCCCTGAGTTGCCGGCTCACGTCCAGCCCCAGTTGCTCGGCCGCTTCGAGCGTGGCAACGCTGCGGCCAAGTTCGGCGCGGCGCAGCAGGGCACCGTCTTGCCACGCAGCGCGCAGATGCAGGTATTCACCCTGCCACACGGCATGGGCTGCCAGTGGCATGGAGCAACTGCCACCCATGGCACGACTCACGGCGCGCTCGGCAGCCACCGCCAGCCAAGTTGGCATGTGCGCGAAATGGGCGAGGGCATCACCCACCTCGTTGCGTTGGCTGCGGATTTCAATGCCCAGTGCACCTTGCCCGGCGGCGGGCAGCATCTCGGTGGTGTCAAAGATGTGGCGGATGCGCTCTTCCAGACCAAGGCGCTTGAGCCCGGCAGCAGCCAGCACGATGCCGTCGTATTGGCCCTCGTCGAGTTTGCGCAGGCGCGTGTCGAGGTTGCCGCGAAGGGGTTCAATGCGCAGGTCGGGGCGCAGGGCTTGCAGCAGGCTCACGCGGCGCAGGCTTGAGGTGCCCACGCAGGCACCGTGGGGCAGGTCCTGGAGGCGGGCGTATTGGGGCGACACCCAGGCATCGCGCGGGTCTTCTCTCTCCATCACACAGGCCAGCACAAAGCCTTCGGGCAGCTCCATGGGCACATCCTTGAGCGAATGCACGGCGAGATCGGCGCGACCTTCTTCGAGCGCTACTTCCAGCTCCTTGACGAAAAGGCCCTTGCCGCCCACTTTGGAGAGCGCACGATCCAGGATTTGGTCGCCCTGCGTGGTCATGCCCAGCAGCTCGACGCGATGGCCCTGTGCCTGCAACAGTGACTGCACATGGCGGGCCTGCCACAGGGCAAGGCGGCTTTCGCGGGTGGCAATGGTAAGAGGGAGTGTGTAGGCGCAGGACGTTGAATTCATGCGCCGATTTTATGCAAGGCCTCTTTCACGGCCGTGAGTTGCCGTCGCGAGACGGCGAGACGCTCGTCGATGCCCCGCAATTGCACCTGCCAGCCCTCGTCGTCGCTGGTGGATGGGGCTTTGAGCAGCGCCTGAACCTGGGAAAGCTGAACCAGCGCATTGCGATGGATGCGAATGAACAGACCTGCGTACTGTTGCTCCAGGTCAAGCAGGCTGCCTTCGAGCAAGTGGGTATGTGCAGCGGTGCGAACGGTGATGTATTTCTGCTCGGCCTTGAAGTACAGCACGTCATTGAGCGGCACGCGCACCAGTCCCAGGCGTTCGTGGATGAGCAGATGTGACGCTGGCTCCGCAGGGGCGGCCACCGGGGGAGATGGGGTGGGCGATGCCGGGACTTTGGCCAGACATTGACTGAGCCGCTCCAGACGTACAGGCTTGGTGAGGTAGTCAAGAGCGCTCAGGTCAAAGGCGGTGAGCGCGTGTTCTGGGTGCGCAGTCACGAACACCACATGGGGTTTGGGGCGCAGGCTTGAAATCGTCCGGGCGAGTTGCAAGCCGTTCATGCCCGGCATCTGGATGTCGATGAAGACCAGATCGATGGCGTGTGCGCCGAGCTGGTGGAGTGCCTCGGTGGCATTGGCTGCCTCGACGAGTACATGCAAATCGTTGCGTCCGGTGTCTTCGAGCAACTGCCGCAGGCGGCGGCGGGCCAGGGCTTCGTCGTCGGCGATCAGGATGTTCATGCGGGCACCTCGATGCGGACCTCAAAGTGGTTTGCACTCTCGTGCACGCTGAAACTCGCCTGCACATCGTGCATGAGGGCAAGCCTTTGGCGCGAGTTTTCCAGCGCGAGGCCGTGGCCGGGTGTACCCTTGCCTGCGGGCAGGGTGTTGCCAATGCGGATCAACACCATGCCTGCACGTTTGCTGGCGCTGATTTCGATGTCGGCTCCTGACATGCTGGGCTCCACCCCGTGGCGAACGGCGTTTTCGAGCAGGGGCTGCAAGAGCAGCGAGGGCAGGCGTGCGTTATGGGTGCCTGGGTCGATGCGCCAGACGGCACGCAGCCGCTCGCCAAAGCGGGCCTGCTCAATGCCGAGGTAGCGCCGTGCCAGATCAAGCTCTTCGGCCAGCGTGTTGGCATCTTCCGGATTGCGCAAGCTCTGTCGGAAAAGGTCGCTCAGGTCTTCCAGCAGCGCCTCCGCCTTTGCTGGCTCATGGCGCACCAGGGCAATTGCAGAGTTGAGCGTGTTGAACAGGAAATGGGGACGGATGCGGGCTTGCAACTCCGACAAACGCGCCCGCGCTGCACTGGGTTGCAGCGCCCTTGTTCGCCAGCCCCAGGCCCAGGTGAAAAGCCCTGCCAGTGTGGTGCCACACAGCCCGGGAACGATCACAGGCATGCGGGGCAGCACGGCAAGGGCCCACAGCACCCATGCACCCGCGATGGCGCACAAGGCCCCGAGCAGGCTCAAGACCAATACAGGGTGGCTTGCTGTGGCGCTCGATTTGCCTTGGTGCCCGCCCAGCCATCGGGAGAGCGCACAAGCCAGCACAAGCCAGCCTAGTGTCGCGCCCAGTGTTCCTGCTGTGAGCACCATGTAGGTTCGCATCGCCGTGTAGAGGCTGTCCGAGCCGATCAACACATACAGGCCCAGCAGTGACTGCACCAGCAGCAAAGCCCGCAGCACCACACCTGGCTGGCAGGTGTCGGGCCAGGGCGGCGAGGGCAGTGCCTGCTGCGTCGATAATAGGCGGGTATCTGGCATCAGCAATTCAAATGAATCAACTCGACAAGAAATCCCAAGCTTGGTCGGCTCTGTTCGGTGAGCCCATGAGCGACTTGGTCAAGCGCTACACATCCAGTGTATTTTTCGACAAGCGCCTGTGGCAAGCCGATATTACCGGTTCGTTGGCCCACGCCGAAATGCTGGCTGCCCAAGGCGTGATTTCAGCGGATGACCACGTGGCCATCCAAAAGGGCATGGCGCAAATCTGGAGCGAGATCGAATCGGGCCAGCTCGAGTGGAAGCTCGACCTTGAAGATGTGCACCTCAACATCGAAGCCCGCCTCACGCAACTCGTGGGCGACGCAGGCAAGCGCCTGCACACGGGCCGCAGCCGCAACGACCAGGTTGCCACCGACGTGCGGCTGTGGCTGCGCGGCGAGATCGACCTCATTGCCGAACTGCTCACCGATCTGCAAAAAGCCCTCGTCGAAGTGGCTGAGCGCAACATCGAGGTGATCCTGCCAGGCTTCACGCACCTGCAAGTGGCCCAGCCTGTGAGCTTTGGCCATCACATGCTGGCCTACGTGGAAATGTTCGCCCGCGATGCCGAGCGCATGGCCGATGTACGCCGCCGCGTCAACCGCCTGCCGCTGGGCAGCGCCGCGCTGGCCGGCACCAGCTACCCGCTCGATCGCGAGCGAGTCGCCCGCACGCTCGGTATGGAAGGTGTGTGCCAGAACAGCCTCGATGCCGTGAGCGACCGCGACTTTGCGATTGAATTCACCGCTGCGGCCAGCCTGTGCATGGTGCACGTGAGCCGCTTGAGCGAAGAACTGATTTTGTGGATGAGCCAGAACTTTGGTTTCATCAAGATTGCAGACCGTTTCACCACCGGCAGCTCGATCATGCCGCAGAAGAAAAACCCCGATGTGCCCGAGTTGGCACGAGGGAAAACGGGTCGCGTGGTCGGCCACCTGATGGGCCTCATCACCCTCATGAAAGCCCAACCGCTGGCCT
>JBJOKU010000091.1:0-6179 GCA_046045925.1 Pseudomonadota bacterium | reverse complement strand
GTGGGCAAAAAATCAGGCGTTCACCGCGTCGGCGCTCTTGCGTTGCAAAAGGGCCAGGGTGTTGGCGATGGTTTTGCGCAGTTCGCCGCGAGGCACGATCATGTCCACCGCACCTTTTTGCATCAGGAACTCGGCACGCTGGAAGCCTTCGGGCAGCTTCTGGCGCACGGTGTTCTCGATCACGCGCGGGCCGGCAAAGCCAATGAGTGCTTTGGGCTCGGCAATCACCACATCGCCCACGAAGGCGAAACCGGCGCTCACGCCGCCCATGGTGGGGTCGGTGAGCACGCTGATGTACGGCAGGTTTTTCTTGGCCAGACGGGTGAGGGCGGCGTTGGTCTTGGCCATCTGCATGAGCGAGAGCAGGCCTTCTTGCATGCGCGCGCCGCCGGTGGCGGTAAAGCAGATGAAGGGCACTTTTTGCGCCGTGGCTTCTTCCACGCCGCGCACAAAGCGCTCGCCGACCACGGAGCCCATGGAGCCGCCCATGAAGTCGAATTCGAAGCAGGCGGTGACCACTTCAATGCCCATGACGTTGCCGCCCATCACCACCAGCGCATCGGTTTCGCCCGTGAGTTCCATGGCTTCCTTGATGCGCTCGGGGTATTTGCGGCTGTCCTTGAATTTCAGTGCGTCGGTGGGCACCACTTCCTGGCCGATTTCATAACGGCCCTCGGCATCGAGAAAGCCGTTGAGGCGCTCACGCGCACCAATGCGGTGGTGGTGGTCACACTTGGGGCAGACGCCCAGGTTTTGATCGAGGTCGGTCTTGTAGAGCACGGCTTCGCAGCTCGGGCACTTGATCCACAGACCTTCGGGCACACTGCGGCGCTCGGCGGGATCAGTGTGCTGGATCTTGGGGGGGAGAAGTTTTTCCAACCAGGACATGTTTGCTTCCTCAGGTGAGGTGAAGGTCAGGAGTCTAGCGCAGCACGGATGCTTTGCAAGAAGGTGCTCACGGTGGGGGCCACGGCCTCGCGGGGCGCGTCTTCGATGAGCTGGATGATCTTGCTGCCGATCACCACCGCATCGCTCACCGCACCCACGGCCTTGGCCGAGGCGGCATCGCGGATGCCGAAGCCCACGCCCACCGGCGTTTTGACGAACTGCTTGATGCGCGGAATGGCTTTGGCCACGGCATCGGTATCGAGCGCACCCGAGCCGGTCACGCCCTTGAGCGACACGTAGTACACATAGCCCGTGGCGATGCGGCCCACCTGCGCCATGCGCTTGTCGGAGGAGGTGGGGGCGAGCAGGAAGATGAGGTCCATGTTGCGTGCGCGCAGGGCTTGCACAAAGGCCTCGCATTCCTCGGGCGGGTAGTCCACGATGAGCACGCCGTCCACGCCCGCATCGGCACTGTCGGTCACAAAACGGCCTGCGCCGTGGGTCTGGTCGTAGCGCTCCACCGGGTTGGCGTAGCCCATCAGCACCACGGGAGTGGTTGTGTCTTTGGTGCGGAAGACGCGAACCATCTCCAGCACCTGCGTCATGCCGATGCCCAGCGCAAGCGCTCTTTCACCGGCCTTCTGGATGACGGGACCGTCGGCCATGGGGTCAGAGAAAGGAATGCCCAGCTCGATGATGTCGGCCCCGCTGTCCACCATGGCGTGCATCACTTCGGGTGTGATGTCGGCATAGGGGAAACCTGCGGTGATGTAGGGAATGAGGGCCTTGCGGCCCTGCTTTTGCAGCTCGGCGAGTTTGATCGAGGTGCGCGAGAGATTGGCAGAAGTGCTCATGTCGGTCTTGTCTTTCTCGTTCACTTCTTGTGTTGCACCAGAGGCGCAGTGCCGCCTTTGACTTCCTGGCCCCGGCACGAGGGGCGACAGTAGAAGTCGGCGTTGGACAGGTCGGCCACGGTGCCGATGTCCTTGTCGCCACGGCCCGAGAGGTTGACGAGAATGCTCTGGTCGGGCCGCATGGTTTTGGCGAGTTTCATCGCGTAGGCCACGGCATGGCTCGATTCGAGGGCGGGAATGATGCCTTCGGTGCGGCAGAGGTAGTGAAAGGCTTGCAGCGCTTCGGCATCGGTAATGCCCACGTATTCGGCGCGGCCAATGTCGGCCAGGTACGCGTGCTCGGGGCCTACACCGGGGTAGTCCAGACCGGCGCTGATGGAGTGCGTTTCGGTGATCTGGCCGTTGGTATCTTGCAGCAGGTAGGTGCGGTTGCCGTGCAAAACGCCGGGGCTGCCACGCTGGATGGAGGCGGAGTGCTTGCCACTGTCGAGGCCTTCGCCTGCGGCTTCCACGCCGATGAGGCGCGTGTTCTCAAACGGGATGTAGGGGTAGAAGATGCCCATGGCGTTGCTGCCGCCACCCACGGCCGCCACCACAGCATCGGGCTGCTGGCCGGGGCCGAGGTATTCGGGCATCTGGGTCAGGCATTCGTCGCCAATCACGCGCTGGAAGTCGCGCACCATCATCGGGTAGGGGTGCGGGCCAGCGACGGTGCCGATGATGTAGAAGGTGTTTTCCACATTCGTCACCCAGTCGCGCAGGGCTTCGTTGAGCGCGTCCTTGAGCGTGCGGCTGCCGCTGTCCACGGGCACGACGGTCGCGCCCAGCAGCTTCATGCGGTAGACATTGGGGCTTTGGCGCTTCACGTCTTCGCTGCCCATATAGACCACGCACTCCAACCCGTAGCGGGCGCAGATGGTGGCGGTGGCCACGCCGTGCTGGCCCGCGCCGGTTTCGGCAATGACACGGGGCTTGCCCATGCGTTTGGCGAGCAGGGCTTGGCCGATGGTGTTGTTGATCTTGTGTGCGCCAGTGTGGTTGAGATCTTCGCGCTTGAGGTAGATCTGCGCCCCGCCTTGCTCGCGGCTCATGCGCGCGGCGTGGTACACGGGCGAGGGGCGGCCCACGAAGTGCGCGAGCTCGTTGCGGAATTCGGCGAGGAACTCGGGGTCGTTCTGGTACTTGGCGTAGGCCTCTTGCAGCTCTTCGATGGCGCAAGTCAGGGTTTCAGAGACGAAGTTGCCGCCGTAGGGGCCGAAGTGGCCGCTGGCATCGGGTTGGTGGTATTCAAACATGGAAGACGACTCTCAAAGCTGTGCATCGGCGCGGCGCACGGCGGCGATGAACTGGATGATTTTTTCCGGGTCCTTGATGCCTTTGGCAGCCTCGACTCCGGAGCTCACGTCCACGGCCAGCGAGCGGCAGCGCGGACGAACCGAGGCAATGCCCTCAGTCACGTTGGCAGCGTTGAGTCCACCAGACAAGACGAGGTGAGCGTTGACGTTTGTTGGCAGGAGTGACCATTGAAAACTCTGGCCCGCGCCACCGTAGGCTTCGACATGCGCGTCGAGCAGGATGGCTTGGGCGGATGAAAAGTCCTGTGCGTATTTTACGAGGTCGAAGCTCGCCCCTTGCGCCCCGAGTGGAATGCGTGCCGCGCGAATGTATGCCAGGCCCGCCGCCTCGCATTGCGCGGGGGTTTCGTCACCGTGGTACTGGATCAGGCTGGCCGGAATCTGAGCGTGGGCGGCCTGCACTTCTTGCACGCTGGCGTTCACGAACAGCAGCACTGGGGTGACGAAGGCGGGGAGGCGCTCCGCCAGCTCTTTGGCCCGCGCCTCGCTCACGAAACGCGGGCTCTTGGGATACATCACAAAGCCGATGGCATCGGCCCCGGCGAACGCGGCGGCATCGACATCGCTTTCGCGGGTGAGACCGCAGATTTTGATGCGGGTGCGTTGCAGGTGAGGGGCTTGCGGGGTGGTCACGTTGGCTTATGGCAGAAAGTCAAAGAGGGCGGTGCGCTCGGGCAGCCCCCATTTTCCGTCATAAGTCGGCCCGAGGAAGTACAGGCCATCCGGGCTGAAGGTGGGGGCGGCGGCATCGCGGTCTTTGGCGGCGAGCACCTGCAGCATCCAGTCGGGCTCGTGCAGGCCCTGGCCCACGGCCACGAGGCAACCCATGATGTTGCGGATCATGTGATGCAAAAACGCATTGGCCTCGAACTCGAACACCCAATACGCGCCCCTGCGGCGAACGTCGATGCGCTGGATGTTCTTGACGGGCGAAAGAGCCTGGCAGGCCGCAGCGCGAAAGGACGTGAAGTCGTGCTCGCCAAGCAGATGGGCGGCGGCAGCCTTGATCGCGGCTTCATCCAGCGGGCGGAACACCCAACCCACGCGGCCCGAGTCGATGCTGGGGCGCATGGGCGATTCGCGCAGCACATAGGCGTAGCGGCGCGAGAGGGCGCTGGCGCGGCAGTGGAATTCGGCACTGACGGGCTGCGCCCATTCCACCGCAATGTCGGGGGGCAGAAACCGGTTGGTGCCGCGCACCCACGAGAAAGGTTCGCGCTCCAGCGGGGTGTCGAAGTGCACCACCTGCATGAGTCCGTGCACGCCTGCATCGGTGCGACCTGCGCAGAGCGTGCGCAGGGGAGATTCGGGTGTGGCGGCAAAGGCGGTGAGGGCGGCTTCGAGCTTGTCTTGCACGGTGTTGCCGCTGGGCTGGCTTTGCCAGCCGTCGTAGGCTTGGCCAAAATAAGAAACGCCCAGCGCGATGCGCTGGGCGTTGGAGGAAACGGTTGAATTCAAGTCCACTGCTTGAGCAGTTGCTGTGCTTTGGCCTTGATGCCGCCGCTGGCCTCGCCAGCCACCTCTTCGGCAATCGCACGCGCCCCATCAACATCACCCAGTGCATAGAACTCGGTGGCAAGTTCAAGCTTGGTGTTCATTGGGTCTTCGGGTTCGGCCTCTTCAGTGCTGTCACCCAGCGGGGGCAGATCGAGCGAAAGCGAACCGAGATCAAAGCTCAGGGCGTTGGAATCGGCTGCCGCAGAGCTGACAGGAGCGGGTACAGGGGCTGCCTCGAAGGCATCCAGCGAAAACTCGAGGGGGGCCGAGACATCGACTGGCTCGATGGCCGGTGCGGGCTCCATGTCAAGTGAGAACATGGGTTCGTGCTGGACTGGCGCTGCGACTGGCGCGGGTGATTGGACATGGAGGGCCACGGTGGGCTCAATGTCGAAGTCAAGCCCGCTGTTGGCAGCAGCGGCGGGCACCGGTGCAGGCTCTGCAGATGGCCCGGCATCGTCGAAGATGTCCAAGTCAAGGTCGAGATCAATTTCTGGGGCGCTGGCAGTTTGTGCGGCCGGTGCTTTGGCCACATCAATCTGCTGGGGCATGGTGCTGGCTGCGAAAGACGCAGCGCCTATGCCAGCGTGCGCGATAGAGGCTTCGCTGATGTCCGAGGGTTTTCCGCCAGGCTGATATAGCGGCGATGTGGGATCAAGAACTCGTCCCAGGTTGCAGGCGTGTTCCCAGTCGGGGCCTTCCCCGCCGCTGAGGTTGTAGACTTCCTTGGCTACCAGCTCAAAGGCCTTGGCATCGCGGCGCTTCGAATAAATTTCAAGCAGTTTGAGGTGGATTGAAATTCTGGAGCCGTGCAAGCGCAACGCTTCCTTGAGAATTTCTTCGGCCTGCAAGTCACGGCCATAAGCCATGTACACCTCGGCTTCGGCCACTGGATCCACGTCGCCTGCCGCATCAAGCTGGCTCGGAGAGTAGATCATGGACGATCCGGTGATGGGGGCCTGGTCTTGTGTGTTGACCATTTGACCACCGCTTGCACCGAAGAAGGAGTCGGGTTGCAAACGGCTTTCCAGGAAAGAACTGTCTACAGCCTGGACTTTGCTTTGACGACGACGCCAGAACACCAGCCCTCCCAACAAGGCCGCAACCAAGCCGGCAGCTCCAGCGGGCACGAGAGGATTGGAAACCAGGCTGTCGATGAAACTGGGCTCGGGAGGCGGGGGTGGGGATGCCTTGGGCGCAGGTTTTTGGGGGGGCTTCGGTGTCGCGGGTGCGGCACTGGGGGCTGCGGCGGAGGTGGTTGAGGCGGGTGTCGCTGTCGCTGCCACGGAGGCTGCGAGGGTCGGGCTTGTGGCTACGGGAGCACTGCCTGTTGTCGCAGGGGCGGCAGATGCGGGCTTGGCCGGGGGGGCACTTGTGGCCGAGGCGGGTGTTACCGGAACGGGTGCGGGCTTGCCGGACAAACCTGCTGCGGCACTGATCTTGGCCAGATCAGCCAAGTTCTTGTTGACTTCTGCCGCTTTTTCTTTGGTATCTGCGGCCTGCTTTGCTTGGGCTACAGACTGAGCAGTAGAGGGTTGCTGTGCGCCGCCTTGGACTGAGCCTTTGGCCAACTTGAGTTTGTCAG
>JBJOKU010000090.1:0-6209 GCA_046045925.1 Pseudomonadota bacterium | reverse complement strand
GTCGGGGTCGCGCTCGATCTGCGTGCGCGCAGCCAGGATGGCGGCCTTGTACACCTCGTCGATGGGCACGCCGTCGTACAGGTTCTTGAGCGTTTCCTCGAAGATGGGCTCGGCCTTGACATCAGCGCTCAGGTTGGCGCAGCACGATTCGATCAGGCGTTGCAGGGCCGTCACGTCCAGCGGCACGCGCTGACCGCGGTCGGTCACATGCAACGTGGGGGCCTTGGGTGCCTGCTCGGCCTGCTGCTGGGCACGCTCTTGCGAACGGCGCTC
This sequence comes from Pseudomonadota bacterium, assembly GCA_046045925.1. Classification (GTDB taxonomy): domain Bacteria; phylum Pseudomonadota; class Gammaproteobacteria; order Burkholderiales; family Burkholderiaceae_C; genus JBJOKU01. The sequence goes on along the minus strand of JBJOKU010000090.1, from coordinate 5,936 downwards.
GCGATAGAGCACATAGGCACGGGCCACTTCGTGGTGGCTGCCGCGCATCAGACCCAGCTCGACGTGGTCTTGCACGTCTTCGATGTGGAAGGTGCCGCCACCGGGGCGCGAACGCATCAGGGCGCGCACCACGGTTTGCGTGAGCTGCTCCACGGTTTCGCGCACGCTGGCCGAGGCTGCACCTTGCGTGCCATGCACGGCCAGGAAGGCTTTCATCAGCGCCACGCCGATCTTGTGCGGCTCGAAGGGCACCACGGCGCCGTTGCGGCGGATGATCTGGTAGTTGGTGAGCATGGTGTTGGCAGGGGCAGCTGCCGTTGCGCCTTCGTAGCCCATGGCCATGGGGGTGGAACCTGCAAGCGTGGAAGAAGTGGCGACTGTTTGCATTGTTTCCTCTTTCAAGTATCTGGCGTTAGTCCGTAATCGGTCTGTTTTGTGTTTTCGGGAGGGGGCGATTATGGCCCCAAAATCCGCTTGTCATTGCGCGGTGACACACTATATCTAGTGTGTCACCTATTTTCAAGCCACTACCTATAGTGTTTCAGCCCCGGGTTTGATTTCACATCGCGAAGCACGTGAAACACCTTCATCGACGGTGCAATGCAACACCCTCCACAACCGGGATGGATGCTTGTCATTCAAACAAAAAGGCTGTGAAACACGCATGAATACAGGACTCTTTGCCTCTACTCCAAGTCATTCGCCGCTGCCGGGCGTGACCCGGTGATCCGGGATTTTTGCTGCCATGAAATGATGTCAATCGCGCGACAAAACACCTTCGGGAAAACACCGAGATGCCAAGCCAGTGAGGCCTTGCACTTGTGCCCAGTTGAATCCGGCGCCCGGGTCGTGCTTGCGCCCCGGAGCCACATGTTCATGGCCGGCAATGTGACAAATGGGCCAGTACTGGGCGAGTGCAGTCAGCAGGGCACCGAGCGACTCGTACTGTGCGGCCTCAAAGGAATCGCCCTCCAGCCCCTCCAGTTCAATGCCGATGGAATCGTCGTTGCAGTTGTCACGCCCACGGTAGTGCGAAGCCCCCGCATGCCAGGCACGGTCATCCACACTCACGAATTGCCAGAGTCGCCCCTGGCGCTCAATGAAAAAGTGGCTCGACACCTGCATGCCACGAATGGTGTCGAAATAAGGATGCGCATCCCAGTCGAGCTGATTGGTGAAGAACGCCTGCACACAGCCCGTTGCGTACTCGCCGGGCGGCAAGCTGATGGAGTGAAGCACCACCAAATCCAGCATCGCACCCGCTGGGCGCGTTCCGAAATTGGGCGATGGCATCTTGCTGGCAAATCGATACCAGCCGTGTTCAAACAAGTTTCTCGCTTGAGCCTGTCCGGAATTCATGCTGAAGCCGCACCCTGGGATTCGTCTGGCAAATCGGCCAAATCGCTGGGAACGGGAATGTTCAGACGATCCATGCGGTATCTCATCTTGCGCAAAGTGATGCCCAAGCGCTGTGCGGCGGCGGTGCGGTTGTAGCCACACTCCTCCAGAGCCCTGACCAGAATGCGCCTTTCCTGCTCGTCAAGGTGAGCCTCAAGGTCCTGGGGCATGAGTGCTTCAGAGACATCCAGAGCAGCGCCTGACTGCGGCTTGCGAACGGCCACGCGGTCATCCGTCTGATGCAATTGCAAGGCATCCCCCTCGCTCAGGGCAAACGCCCGATGCAGCACATTTTCGAGTTCGCGCACATTGCCGGGAAAGTCATAGTCGTACAACCAACGAATGGCCTCATCGGACAAATCAGGAACTGCACATCCCGCATCTGATGCAATGCGCTCCAGAATCACCTGGCACAGATCGGGCAAATCCTCCTTGCGCTCACGCAGTGGCGGCACCGGAATGCCGATCACATTCAGGCGGTAGAACAAGTCTTGCCTGAACCGCCCCTGCGCCACCTCGTCACCAAGGTCTTTGTGCGAAGCGCTGACGATGCGCACATCCACCGGGGTTTCGGCTGTACTGCCCACCGCCCGCACCATGCGCTCCTGAATCGCGCGCAACAGCTTGGATTGCATTGCCAGTGGCAGATCCCCAATTTCGTCGAGAAAGAGCGTTCCGCCACTGGCCACCTGGAAATAACCGGAACGATCTTGAACCGAGCCGGTATAGGCCCCCTTGCGGGCTCCGAAAAATTCCGTCTCCAGCAAAGTCTCTGGAATCGCACCGCAATTGACTGCAACGAAAGGTCCGGAAGCCCGGTGGCTACAGTCGTGGATCGCCCTGGCCACCAACTCCTTGCCCGTCCCCGACTCGCCCTGGATCAGCACAGGGGCCATCGTCACAGCCACTTTACGGATGCGGGAACGCACGCGTGACATCGGCTCGGAAGCTCCGACCAGGCGGATCAATCCCGGACTGTCCGGGCCGGATTGCGCATGCGTGCCGGCTTTTCGATCTTTCGCAACAGGCCTGATCGCGGCATCGTGCGCCCCCCCACCCTCAAGGGCGGATTTCACCACTTGACGCAGCCTTTGGAGATCGACCGGTTTGGTCAAATAGTCAAACGCACCTGCCTTGAGGGCCTGCACCGCATTTTCGGCAGAGCCGTAGGCAGTGATGACAATGCACTTCATCGCCCCCTGGCTGATCGCAACCTCCTGCAACAACGCCAAGCCGAGACCGTCCGGCAGACGCATGTCGGTCAGGAGCAAGTCAAACCCCTGATCTTCAAGCGCACTGCGGGCTTCCGCCAGGTCCCGGGCCGCGCAGACTTCATAACCTTCGCGCAGCAAGGCCATCTCGTAGAGCGTGCGCAAATCGGGTTCGTCATCGACAACCAGAACGCGCGAAGGAACAGGGCTTGCAGGATTCATCAAGTCTCGTCTGTTGGTTTTGGCCGTCTGGCGACCAATTGCATGCTCACCGTGAACTGGTTGCCGAGTATCTCATCTTCGGCCCCGTGTGCCCGCAGCATGGCCACCCGGTCAAACTCAATCCTGGCGGCATGCAGATCGCACAGCTCCCGGCAAATAAACAGGCCCAGGCCGCTGGAGCGGCTGTTCGACGAGAAGAATGGCTCAAACAAATGCTCGACAACACTGGCATCAATGGCCTGACCCGCATTCCAGACGCACAGTCTTGCTTCAACGGAATCTGCCGCATCAAGCGCAAACGGGCTGCTGACAAACACGCGTATATCCGGCATTGGCACACCCCTGGCATGCCGGTGGGCATTGTCCAGCAGGTTCACAAGGATGCGTCGCAGGTGTTCTGGATCAAAATTGACCACAAGCACCTCCTCGGGCAATGCCGTGTCCAGACTCACGCCCGGATAGAGCCTGCCCCAGTCTTCGCAAGTTTTTGCAACCACCTGCTGCAACTCCATGACCTGGGGCACAGCTTGAGCGCCCGGCCCGCGCGAAACCTCCAGGATGTCCTCCACCGTCTGCCCCAAACGGTGTGCGTTCTGGGCAATGATGGAGATGAGCCGCTGGTGCGAGTGGGCTGCGAGGCCCAAATCCTCGGCAAGCAACTGGTTGGCCTGTGAGATGGCGGCCAGGGGATTGCGGATTTCATGTGCCACAGCAGCAGACATCCGCCCCATGGCAGCAAGTTTTTCAGTGCGGACTCGCTCCTGCAAGGCATGGGTATCTTCGAGAAAGATCACGCAGAAATCTCCCCCTTTGCGCCTCTGCGGAGAGGGCGCCTCTGCCGTCGTGGTCAACCGTGTCGTGACCTGCAAACTCCGATGCCGCCCCTGGCCAGTCTGCAACTCCACCACCTCTCTGTGCACCCTGCCTTCGCTGAAAGTTTTCTCGATCACCCGGCAAACAGGCTGCCACTCCGGTTCTGCCCCCATTGAGACCGAGTAGGTGGCGACACCGGGGCCCAGTCCCAGCATGTGCGCCGCCGCAGGATTGAATGTGAGGGTTTCGAGATTCGAATTCACCACCACCACCCCCATTGACATGGCCTCAATCACCACTTCGTTGATCTGGATTTGCTGACGCACGGCCTCCTGCCCCGCCAGCGCCAGATCGGCCTCCAGCTCAAGCCGCTCACTCAGGTAATGCACCAGCAACACAGCGCCCCAGGCTCCAGCACCCGTCAGGCCCGCCTGCGTGAGCCGACGGCTTGACTCTGCGTCCATGCCTGTACTCAGCCGTACGGCATCACTGATGAGCAGCAGGCTGATGCCCGCTGCTGCACCCATGGCCAAACGGCGCGACCCCAAGATCGAGGTGTACATCAGGGGCAGCGCCAGCAAGGCGTAGTAATTGACGGTGCGCACCGTCAAGTCGTTGAGAATGCCGATGCAGATCACATCCACCAGCACACTGAACGCAAGCACCCGCTCGCTGAGAGGCGCAGCACTGCTTCTGGATGCCAAGGCACGCTGGGCCAGTGCCATCGCAAAATAGATCAAGGCCACAATGAGCTGGCCCTTGTACATCGGCACCCCGAAATACGACAGCAGGACTGGCAGCACCAATAACACAAAGGCCACCATCAGGCGACCTGTCAAGAAGCCCATCCACAGCCGCACAAAAAGGGGAGCCCGCCTGACCGGCCTGCCCGCCGATGCCGATTCGGGCATGACATCCAGCACCTGGCCCATGCGGGTCGTTGCAGCAGAGAGGCGTTGCTGGTTCATGCCGGATCAGGGGCGTGGTTGATCGCCTGCCCGCTGGCAATGTGCGTGCGAACAGTAGGCTCCACGATGTCCCCACACCACATCCGCCTCGGGGGCATGAACCCCGCATTGCAGACAGGCCCGCATCTGCACCGGACTGTCCGGCTGGGGGCTCTGGCGCTTTGTTGACGGGCGTTGGCCCACCTGAGCGCGTTTCCACACCAAACAGGCCACCAACAGCACCACAGCCAGCAGCAGCCACTTCATCGCTTGAGCACCACTTCCAGCACAAAGCGCGTGCCAGCATAGGCCAGCAGCAGCAACCCGGTGCCCACGTAAATGAAACGCGCGGCCTTCTTGCCACGCCACCCCATGATGAGGCGGCCCGTCAGCAACATGGCAATCACCAGCCAGCCCAGAAAAGAGAGCGTGATCTTGTGGTTGCGCCACCAGCGCACACCCTCGGGCTCAAACCAGATGCCCAAGGCCAGCGTGGCAGTGAGAAAAACGAACCCGGCCACCACGTACTGGAACATCAGTCGCTCCAGCGTCAGCACGGGCAGGCGAGGCATGGAGTCACCAACCGAGGGACTGCGCAGACGCTTTTCGCTCCGGTTGAGCAGCCAGGCGTGAATGGCAGCTGCGACCAGCAGGCCGTAGGCAATCAGGCCCAGCACCCAGTGCATGGCCGCCAAGCCCGTACTCAGGTGCGAGGCCCCGGGCCAGATGGCCGCCATCAGGACCGTCAGCCCCCCCAGCCCAGCCCAGGCACCATGCGTGCGCAAGGCTGGAAACAGGCGGCTTTCCACCACATACACACTCAGCACCACCCAGGCCGTCATGGACAGCGCCGGGGCGAAACCAAATCGCAGCTCGCTGTGGTACAGCCCGGCAAACAGGGCGCCAGCGTGCATGGCCCAAGCCCACAACAAGGGTTGATGTGCGCGCGGCGCACCCTCTGCCGGTTCGTGCCCTCCCGCCCAGCCCAGCCACAGATAAGCCGCCACAGCCAGCAGGCTGGCCAGCCACAGAAAATGGGTGGTCGTTAAAATCATCAGCAAAGTTTAGCCGTTTGGCAGAGCAATCCGCCTGTCGCGTCCACAAATCCGCTCTGCCCCTGCCCCAACTGCACACCATGGCTTCCGCTCTTACTGAAAAACTCTCCGGCCTGGTCAAGACCCTCTCGGGTCAGGCCCGCATCACCGAATCCAACGTCGCCGACATGCTGCGCGAGGTGCGCATGGCCCTGCTTGAGGCCGACGTGGCCCTGCCCGTGGTGCGCGACTTCATCGCCCGCGTCAAGGAAAAGGCCCTCGGACAGGAAGTGCTGGGCTCACTCAAGCCC
>JBJOKU010000089.1:0-6231 GCA_046045925.1 Pseudomonadota bacterium | reverse complement strand
TTTGCCGGGGCCACGGTGCATCGTGTCACACCCCAGCTTGACCACGGCCCCATTCTTGAGCAATCGGTCGTGCCGGTGCTGCCGGATGACACTGCGCAGTCTTTGGCAGAACGCGTGCTCGCCACCGAGCACATCATCTACTCCAGAGCGATCCGCAAGCTGCTCAGTTCAGCTTCGTGAAGCGGGCCAGGGTCTGCCCGTCCACGGTCACACTTTCGTTGAACATGGCCACAGGCCGCACCCACAAGCCACGCTGGCCGTAGAGAGCACGGTAGAGCGTCATGGGTTCCAGCGTTTCGCTGTGGCGCACGGTGTCGATGACTTCGTATTCGCCGCCCTTGTAGTGGCGGTAACGTCCGGGTGGAGTCTGGATCAGTGGGGGCAGGTCGTCGTCGGTCATGGTCTTGGGCACAGGCGTGGGACAATAGAGGGCTATGCATCCTAAAGCCTTGCTGGACGCCTGCGCCGCGCTGATCCAGGACGTGATCCAGTTTCAGCACCCGGCCGATGCCGTGGTGTCCCGATATTTCCGTTCCAACCGTTCCCTTGGCCCCCGCGAGCGGGCCACGCTGGCCGAGACCGCCTATAACGTGCTGCGCCACAAGTTGCGCTACGAATACCTTGCCCGCTCGGGCAGCGGCCCGCAGCCGCGCCGCTTGGCGATTCTGGGTTTTCACGGGGCCCGTGACTTCCTGAAATCTGCCCTCACCGACGCCGAACGAAACTGGCTCGCTGCCTGCGACGCGGTGAAAGAGGCCGACTTGCTCGAACCACATCGTCACAACCTGCCCACGTGGCTGGCCGATGCGCTCAAGGCGCAGGTGGGCGAGGAGTTCATGACCCTGGCCAACAGTCTTAACGAGCCTGCGCCGCTGGATCTGCGCGTGAACCTGCTCAAGGGCAAGAGGGAAGATGCCATGGCCCTGCTCAAAAAGGACGGCATCGTGGCCGAGGTCACACCGCATTCGCCCTGGGGTTTGCGGATTCAGGGCAAGCCCGCTTTGCAAAAATGCGAGGCCTTCCTCAGCGGCTTGGTCGAAGTGCAAGACGAGGGCTCGCAACTGCTGGCCCTGCTGCTCGATGCCAAACGCGGTGAGATGGTGGCGGATTTTTGCGCTGGTGCGGGCGGCAAGACCTTGGCCATCGGCGCGTCCATGCGCAATACTGGCCGGCTCTACGCCTTTGACACTTCAGGTCATCGTCTTGATGCACTGAAGCCCCGCTTGGCACGCAGTGGCTTGTCCAACGTGCATCCAGCGGCCATTGCCCATGAGCGTGATGAGCGCATCAAGCGACTGGCGGGCAAGATGGATCGGGTGCTGGTCGATGCGCCCTGTTCGGGGCTTGGCACGCTGCGCCGGAACCCCGATTTGAAGTGGCGCCAGAAGCCCGCAGACGTGCAAGAGCTTGTGGTCAAGCAGACGGCGATTCTTGAAAGCGCAGCAAGACTTCTCAAAAGCGGCGGAAGGCTGGTCTACGCCACATGCAGCGTTATGCCGCAAGAAAATGAAGGCGTGTCCAAGGCGTTCACTGTGGCTCACCGGGATTTTGCCCCGGTGCCTGCGGGCGAGGTTCTGGACGCGCTCAAAATACCCGCAGCAGACGAATTGTGCTCTGGGCCAAACCTTCGCATGTGGCCCCACCTTCATGCCACTGATGGATTCTTTGCCGCCGTCTGGCAAAAAATGTGAACTTCTTGCAAGTTGCACCCGTATGCGCGGGTGTTGGTGCGCGTTGATGGGCATTCCTTGCGCGGGGCTGGTCAAAAACTGTGTGTCCAATTAAAATCACGAGTTATCCCAAGGATTTCTATGTCTTTTGTTTTTGACAGCACTGTGCTCCAGTCCGTCCTCAATTGGGCTGCCCACGGCATTTTGAATTTTTCCTGGTGGCAGATTGTGGCAATCACTTTGGTGCTGACACACATCACCATCGCCTCGGTCACGATCTACCTGCATCGTCATCAAGCTCACCGTGCGCTTGATTTGGGGCCGATTCCATCGCACTTTTTCCGCTTTTGGTTGTGGTTGACCACCGGGCAAGTCACCAAAGCCTGGGCTGCAATTCATCGCAAGCACCATGCCAAGTGCGAAACAGACGAAGACCCTCACAGCCCGGTCACCCGAGGTATTGAAACCGTCTTCTGGAAAGGTGCGGAGCTGTACCGTGCCGAGGCGAAAAATCAGGAAACACTCGACAAGTATGGTCACGGTACACCCGATGATTGGGTGGAAAAGAATATCTATTCCAAACACAGTGCCAAAGGCATTGTCCTGATGCTGATCATCGACGTACTTCTGTTTGGAGCTGCAGGCCTGACAGTCTGGGCCGTGCAGATGGCCTGGATTCCGGTGATGGCTGCTGGCGTCATCAATGGCATTGGCCACTACTGGGGCTATCGCAATTTTGAAGCGCCCGATGCCAGCACCAACATCATTCCTTGGGGCATCCTGATCGGTGGCGAGGAATTGCACAATAACCACCACACTTACCCTACCAGTGCCAAGTTCAGCATCAAGCGCTATGAGTTCGACATTGGCTGGTACTACATCCGGGCTTTTGAGTTGCTGGGTTGGGCCAAAGTCAAGAAAACCCCTCCCAAGATGGTTTATGGTGACATCAAGCCCGTCGCAGACGAAAAAACCCTCGAAGCCCTGATTGCCAATCGCTACGAGGTGATGGCCAATTACGGACGCGAGCTGCGCGCTGTTTGCCGTCACGAGCTGGAGTCTCTGAAGTCCAAGGGAGCTGACCTGACGGTATTCCATGCCGCACAAAAATGGTTGCATCGTGATGAAGATCGACTCAGCGACACGGCAAAGTCACAAATCCGACAAGCACGAGCTGCTTCGCCTGCTATCGACAAGATGGTGGCCATGCGCGAAGAGCTCCGTCAGATGTGGACCAACCGGGCCCTGACGCGCGAGCAGCTCGCCAAAGACTTGCAAGCATGGTGCACCCGAGCCGAAGCCAGCGGCATCCAGGCACTGCGCGAGTTCTCGATGCGTCTGCGCGCGGCACGAGCCTGAGGTCATAACGCTCTGGATTGAGGTGCCGTCATCAGTCTTGCTCCGGAGCAGGACTGGCAACAAAAAAGCCGCTGGAATCCAGCGGCTTTTTGTTGGGGTCAACCGAATTACTTCAGTTTCACTTCCTTGTACTCGACGTGCTTGCGAGCCTTGGGGTCGAACTTCATCAGGGCCATCTTTTCGGGATGGAGCTTCTTGTTCTTGGAGGTGGTGTAGAAGTGGCCGGTACCAGCAGTGGATTCCAGCTTGATTTTTTCGCGAGCGCCTTTAGCCATGGTGAATCTCCTTAGATTTGGCCACGTGCGCGCATGTCTGCGAGCACTGCATCAATACCGTTCTTGTCGATCAGGCGCAGAGCTGCACCGGAAACACGCAGGCGAACCCAGCGGTTTTCGCTCTCCACCCAGAAACGACGCCATTGGAGGTTGGGCAGGAAACGGCGCTTGGTTTTGTTGTTGGCGTGAGAAACATTGTTTCCCACCATCGGGGCTTTGCCCGTGACTTGACAGACGCGTGACATGAGTCACTCCTTGTACACAGTTAATCGCCGGACAAAGGGGCCGGCACACCTCGCCTGCGCGGTGGAACACGGCAACAGGCGGCTTGGGGTTTTTCGCCAAAGTACCGGACAATATGTGCCCGCTTGTCGGCGAAACCGGAGATTATACGATGAACCAGCCTGCCCTTCTCACCGTCCTTCTGCTGATCGCCTCAAACGTGTTCATGACCTTTGCCTGGTACGGGCACCTGAAAAGCCTTGCAGCCTCCCCTTGGTACGTGGCAGCACTGGTGAGTTGGGGCATCGCGCTCGCGGAATACCTGCTCCAGGTTCCCGCCAACCGGATTGGCTATACACAGGCCGGTTTTTCGGCAGGGCAGCTCAAGATCATGCAGGAGGTCATCACCCTGAGCGTGTTCGTGCCATTTTCGATCTGGTTCATGGGAGAACCGCTCAAACTCAACTATCTTTGGGCCGCCTTGTGTCTGGTGGGGGCTATCTATTTTGTGTTTCAGTAGTGTGAAAACCGGGCTCCAAAAGGGTTATCACTTAAACTCGCCCCAGATTTGTGCGGCAGAGCCGCGACTGGAGTCCACATGTTTTTTGGCAAGCTGCTACCCAAAGAGGGCAACTTCTTCCTGATGTTCAACCAGCACGCGGATCGCATTGTCGAGGCCGCGCGTGCATTCAGTCTTCTGGTTGAAAACTACGCCGATCCCAGCTTGCGCGAGAAATACAACATCGAAGTGGACAACGCCGAGCGCGCTGCTGATCGTGTGACACACGATGTCAACAAGCTGATCCACCAGACCTTCATCACGCCGATCGACCGCGAGCAGATCCACTCGCTGATCAATACCATGGACGATGTGGCCGACCTGATCCAGGACAGCGCCGAGACCATGGCGCTTTATGACGTGCGCCACATGACCGACGAAATCAAGCGCCTGACGGATCTCAGTCTCAAGTGCTGCGAGCGTCTGCGCGATGCGGTCAAACTGATCGACAAACTGTCTGACCCTGCCACCGCAGAAGCGGCCCTCAAGACCTGCGAGGAAATCGACAAGCTTGAAAGTGATGCTGATCGCGTGATGCGCTCGGCCATGAGCAAGCTCTTCCGCGAAGAGCCCGATGTGCGCGAAGTCATCAAGCTCAAGGCGATTTACGAATTGCTTGAAACCATCACCGACCGCTGCGAGGACGTGGCCAACTGCATCGAGGGCATCGTCCTCGAAAATTCCTGATCGCGCCGGAGCAAGCTGATGACGACAGCACAAGTCGCACTCTGGGTGATCGTCCTGCTGGTCATCCTGGCCTTGGCGTTCGATTTCATGAATGGGTTTCATGATGCGGCCAACTCCATCGCCACCGTGGTGTCCACCGGGGTGCTCAAACCCCAGCAGGCCGTCTTGTTTGCGGCTTTTTTCAACTTCGTGGCGATTTTTGTTTTCCAGTTGAGCGTGGCTGCGACCGTGGGCAAAGGGATTGTCCAGCCGGGGGTGGTGGACACGCATGTGGTCTTCGGTGCCCTCGTGGGGGCGATCACCTGGAATGTGATCACCTGGTACTACGGGATTCCATCGAGTTCGTCACATGCCCTGATTGGTGGCATCGTCGGTGCCGTGATTGCCAAGGCTGGAACCGGGGCGCTGATTGGCTCCGGCATTCTGCGTCCGGTAATGTTCATTTTTGTTTCCCCTGCGCTGGGCTTTTTGCTCGGCTCCCTGATGATGGTGCTGGTGGCCCGCATCTTCCGGCGCATGCGTCCCAGCAAGGTGGATCACTGGTTCCGCCGTTTGCAGCTTGTATCTGCCGGTGCTTACAGCCTGGGGCATGGCGGCAACGATGCGCAAAAGACGATTGGCATCATCTGGATGTTGCTGATTGCCACGGGTTACGCCTCCGCCGCCGACAAGTCGCCGCCCAGCTGGGTGATCGTGTCGTGTTACATCGCCATTGCTGCGGGCACCATGTTTGGCGGCTGGCGCATTGTGAAGACCATGGGCCAGAAGATCACCAAGCTCAAGCCTGTTGGCGGTTTTTGTGCTGAAACAGGTGGGGCAATGACCCTTTTCCTGGCCACCGCTGCGGGCATCCCGGTGTCCACCACGCACACCATCACCGGTGCGATCGTGGGCGTGGGTTCAACGCAGCGCGCCAGCGCTGTGCGCTGGGGAGTGGCCGGCAACATCATCTGGGCCTGGGTCTTCACCATCCCGGCCAGCGCGTTTGTTGCAGCCATCGCTTACTGGATCAGTCTTCAACTTTACTGATCACTGGCTTGGAGCACTGCACACACGGCAGCCTCCAGCGCTTTGTCGATGAGGGCCCCGGGCACGGTTCCCATTGGCGGCAGGTGAATGAACCCACCCTGCGTGTTTTTCCAGGAGGGGCGGCTGAGCATGTGCATCAGCCTGTAAAACACTTCATTGCAAACGTATGTGCCAGCCGTGTCAGAAATTTCTGCCGGGCACCCCGCGTTTTGCGTGGCGCGCAACATCGCAACGAGTGGCAATCTTGCAAACAGGCCATCTGCGCCACGAAGGTGGATGCGCTCATTGAGCGGTTGGTGGCCGGCGGCATCCGGACTGCTGGCATCCGCGCAGTTGATGGCGATGCGTTCCAGGCTCAGGCATTGCCGGTTCACGGCCAGGCCTGTGGCCAAAATGAGTGGCACTGCATGTTCACGGCGCAGATCGCGGG
>JBJOKU010000088.1:0-6238 GCA_046045925.1 Pseudomonadota bacterium | reverse complement strand
AGCAAGAGCGATGCGGCGGCGAGTAGCCAGGTGCCCGGCATTTCCAGCGGGCTGCCGTAGGCCGCCACCAGCAAGAATGAAGTAGCCACCAGCAAGGCAATAACCACCGGGGCCAAGCCTGACTTGAAGGCATTCACGGCGGGGAGTTGCTTGTTGTTGTGCAGCCATCGTGTGGCCGTGAAGGTGAGGGTGGTGGAGGGCAGCATGATGCCCACCATGCTGCAGAGCACGCCCAAGGCCCCTGCGCTGTAGCCGCCGCCGGTGTTGATGCCAATTTGCCAGCCAAGCACGGCGATGAAAATGACATTCGGCCCCGGTGCGGCCTGGGCAAGCGCCACCGAGGCGTTGAACTGGGAGTCGGTCAGCCAATGGTTTTGATCGACGGCGTAGCGGTGCATTTCGGGTGCGGTGGTGATCGCGCCGCCAATGGCCATGAGCGACATGGTCATGAAATGCACAAACAGGCCCAGCCAATCCACGGTGATGGGGTGGGTCATGATTCGGTTCCGCTTTCTGCCTGCGCTTTGAGACAGCGATAGCACCACAGGCACGAGAGTACGCCAAACCCCAGCAGCACCCAGGCCAGACGCCAGCGCAGCAGGCCCACGGCGATGAAAGTGAGCGTGGCGATGCCCAGGCAGGTGGGCATGCGCATGGGGTTGCTCTTGAGGGTGAGCAGCATCTTGAGTGATGTGGCGGCAATCAGCCCGCCCGACACTGCGCCCATGCCACGCACCGCGCCCGAAACAGCCGGGTTGGCGGCAAATTCACCATAGAGCACGGCCAGAAAAATAACCAGCAGCATGGGCACGAGCAAGATGCCCGCCAGTGCCGCCAGCCCCCCGGCGAGGCCGAAATAGCGGTCGCCTATCATCATGGAGAGGTTCACCACATTGGGGCCGGGCAGGGTTTGCGCCACGGCCCAGTCCTCCACAAACTGCTCTTTGGTGAGCCAGCGCTTCTTGTCCACCAGTTCGCGGGTGGCCACCACCACCACACCGCCAAAACCTTGCAGCGCCAGCCAGTTGAAGGACCAGAACAGATCGGCTTTGGACTTGGGGCGTTCGAGCATCCGGTGATGTTAAACCGTCATGCCGCCCGAGACTTCAATCACCGCGCCGTTGATGTAGCTGGCCTCGTCGCTGGCCAGGAAGGCGTAGGTATTGGCGATTTCTTCGGGCAGGCCCAAACGGCGCAGGGGTACACGCTCGGCCATTTCGGCAATCACCTTCTCGGGCATGGTGTCGAGAATGGGGGTCTGGATGAAACCGGGGGCCACGGCGTTGACGCGCACTCCCTTGGGACCGAGTTCGCGAGCCCAGGTTTTGGTGAAACCGATCACGCCAAACTTGGAGGCGGCGTAGTTGGTCTGGCCGAAGTTGCCATAAATGCCCACCACGGAAGAGGCATTGAGAATGACACCGCTGCCCGCCTTGACCATCTCGTCGGCCACAACTTGCGAGCAGTGGAACACGCCGCGCAGGTTCACGTCGATCACGCGGTCAAACTGCTCTAACGTCATTTTCATCAAGCGAGCATCCTGGGTGATGCCAGCGTTGTTGACGAGCACATCAATGCGGCCATATTCCTTGAGCACGTGGGCGATCACGTCGTCCACCATGTCGCGGTTGGTCACGTCCATCACAAAACCAATCGACTGTACGCCTTCGGCCTTGCAGGCCGCGACGGCCTCTTCAACCGCCGTCTGGCGCACATCACAGACCACCACAATGGCCCCTTCGCGGGCGAATTTGAGGGCGGTGGCCAAGCCAATGCCCTGGGCGGCGCCGGTGATGATGCTGACTTTGTCTTGCAGGCGTTTCATGGTGTCTCCGGATGTGAAAGCGGCAAGTGTAGCCCTTGCAACCTTGCCAAATCTGACCGAATGCAACACGCCCGGCCCGTGCAGCAGCCAGGGGGCATCGTCTTGTGGCACACTCGCGCGTTTTCGTTTTCCCGGTACGTGAAGTGAGAGTGACATGGTGAGTGCAGAGCAGGGCGTGACGGCCAAAATCTTCCAGCAGTTGGCCGGGGAAATCAAAATCCAGATCAGCCAGGTGCGAGCCGCCGAGGAGCTGCTCGACGGCGGAGCCACCGTGCCCTTCATTGCCCGCTACCGCAAGGAGGTGACCAACGGGCTGGACGACGTGCAACTGCGCGAACTCGAAGCCCGCCTCGCCTACCTGCGTGAGCTGGAAGACCGCCGCGCCGCCATCCTCAAGAGCATTGAAGAGCAGGGCAAGCTCACCGACGAACTGCGCCTGCAAATCAGCGAAGCCGCCACCAAGCAGGAACTGGAAGACCTGTACCTGCCCTACAAGCCCAAGCGCCGCACCAAGGGCATGATCGCCCGCGAAGCCGGTTTGGAGCCGTTGGCCGATGCCCTGTTGGCCAACCCGGCGCTGGTACCGTTGGCCGAAGCCGAAAAATATCTGCGCCAGGCAGGCGACCCCGAAGGCAGCGACTTTTCAACGACGCAGGCCGTGCTCGATGGCGTGCGCGATTTGCTCAGCGAGCGCTGGGCCGAAGACCCGGCCTTGGTGCAGACGTTGCGCCAGTGGCTGTGGGAAGAGGGCCTGCTCGTGTCCAAGCGCGTGGACAGCAAGCCCGAGGCCGACCCCGAAGTGGCCAAATTTCGCGACTATTTCGATTTCAGCGAACCCATCAACCGCGTGCCTTCGCACCGGGCATTGGCCGTATTTCGCGGGCGCTCGCAAGACATGCTCGAAGTCAAGCTGGTGCAACCTGTCGAGCCCGAACCGGGCAAGCCCTCGCTGGCCGAAGGCCGCATTGCGGTGCATCTGGGTTGGAGCCACCAGGCCCGCCCGAGCGACGACCTGTTTCGCAAATGTGTCGCTTGGTCTTGGCGCGTGAAGCTCTCCATGAGTCTGGAGCGCGACCTGTTTGCCCGCCTGCGCGAAGAGGCCGAGAAAGTGGCCATCAAGGTGTTTGCCGACAATGTGCGCGACCTGCTGCTGGCCGCGCCCGCAGGGGCGCACGTGGTCATGGGCTTGGACCCCGGCATCCGCACCGGCGTGAAAGTGGCCGTGGTCGATGCCACCGGCAAGGTGGTGGACACCGCCACCGTTTTCCCCCATGAGCCCCGCCGCGACTGGGAAGGTTCGCTCCACACGCTGGAGCGCCTGTGCGTCAAGCATGGCGTGAACCTCATTGCCATCGGCAACGGCACGGCCAGCCGTGAAACCGATCAGCTCGCCGCCGATCTGCTCAAGCGCCTCATCTCCATCGCGGGCGATGCCGCCCGCAGTATCCAGAAAGTGGTGGTCAGCGAATCGGGCGCCTCGGTTTACAGCGCCAGCGAATACGCCAGCCAGGAACTGCCCGATCTGGATGTGAGCCTGCGCGGCGCGGTCAGCATCGCCCGCCGCCTGCAAGACCCGTTGGCCGAGCTGGTCAAGATCGACCCCAAATCCATCGGCGTGGGCCAATACCAGCACGACGTGAGCCAGAGCGACCTCGCCAAGAGCCTGGACGCAGTGGTGGAGGACTGCGTGAATGCCGTGGGTGTGGAGCTGAACACCGCCAGCGTGCCCCTGCTCACCCGCATTTCCGGCCTCACGGGTACCACCGCCAAAGCCATCGTTCGCTGGCGCGAAAGCCACGGAGCTTTTCGCAACCGTAAACAGTTGCTCGAAGTTTCGGGTCTCGGCCCCAAAACCTTTGAACAATGTGCGGGTTTTTTGCGCATCCGGGGCGGCGACAACCCGCTGGACATGACGGGAGTACACCCCGAGTCCTACGAAGTGGTCGAAAAAATCGTGGCCGCCGCCCAAAAGCCGGTGAACGAGTTGATGGGCCAGAGCGCCACGCTCAAGGCATTCAAACCCCAGCAATTCGCCAGCGAACGCTTTGGCGTGCCCACCGTGAGCGACATTCTGGTTGAGCTGGACAAGCCGGGCCGCGACCCGCGCGGCGAATTCGTCGTGGCCCGCTTCAACGAAGGCCTCAACGACATCAAAGACTTGTCTGAGGGCATGATCCTGCAAGGCACCATCAGCAATGTCGCCGCCTTTGGCGCGTTTGTGGACCTCGGTGTTCACCAGGATGGCCTGATCCACGTCAGCCAACTCAGCCACAAGTTTGTCAACGATGCCCGAGAAGTGGTGCGCGTGGGCCAGACCGTCAAGGTGCGGGTGATGGAGGTGGACATTGCCCGCAAGCGCATTGGCCTGTCGCTCAAGCTCGATGCCACGGGAGCTGCCCTGTCCAATTCGCGTCGCGCTGTGGCAAACGCGGCTTCAAGCAGGGCGGGGGCTCCCGTTCACAGAGCCGCCGGATCAGTCGCAAAAGGCCCCACCAGCATGGAGCTAGCGTTTTCCAGATTACGAGGGCAAAACGGCGGCTAAGCACCCGGTTCCCGAGGGCGCTTTTTATATATCACGTGCTACACTGGCCGTAGCCAGTTTGGGGTAGGTGGGTTAGCGCACAAGCGGGGTCAAAATCGCTCACGACGCAGCCCGCCTCACGGCACTGATAGAACTAATTACGTGGGTGACAACTCAATGCAGCTTGCCAGCAAAAACAAGAGTTTTCTGAAGTCGGTGGTGTATTGCCTGGCCTTGGCCGGGTTTGCCACACATCTGGGGGCCGCAGAATTGCACGGGCTTGAGTTGCGTGGCGACTCAGACGTGCTGCGCCTCTCGGTGGAGAATGAACCGGGTGTCATTGCCAACTCGGGTCTGGATGCCAAGGGCCAATCCCTGATCCTCGACCTCAAGGGTGTCTCGCAAGACCGGGTCAATCAGGTGATTGCCGAAATCAAGGGCAAGCACGGGCTGGTGACCCAGATCAAAACATACTCGCTGCCCGACAACGGCGTGCGCCTGGTGATCGGCCTGCGCGAGGCCATGGACATCCTCGACGAGACGATTGCCGCCCTCGCAGGTGACCGCAGCCGTTGGGAAATTGTGCTGAATCGCCACGCCATTGTGGAAGAAGTCACGAATATTGCATTAAAACCTTCTGGCGATGGTCGCCTTGCCTTGGTGCTCAAAGGCGGAGCCGAACTCAAGGTCAGCGCCCAGACGCGCGGAACCGCCAACGAGATCTGGGTTGACTTCCCCAAGCTCTCCAAAATCCAGTTGGCTCCCGTGATCGAGCAGATTCAACTGGAAGATCCCTTGGTCAGCGGTGTGAAACTGGTGCCGCTGCCCAAGTCAGCCGGAACCAGGCTGGTTCTCAAGACACGTCAGCCTGTCAAGTTGGCTGAAGTCAACGAAATCCGCGAAACGCAAATCGCCACCATCAATCTGGCGGTTGCCGCCGTGAGCCCTGCCGAACTCGAAAAAGCCGCAGCACTGGCTGAGGCGCAAAAGCGGGCCGCAGACCCCAAGGCCCAGGCTGCGTTGGCCAAAGCGCTGGCAGGCATCGAGTTGCGTGAGGTCAAAGGCAATCTGGAGGTGGTCTTGCTGGGGGCCGGCGTGTCCGAAACCAAGGCTGAAATCCTGGATGCCCCTTCTCGTCTGGTTGTCGAGGTCGCAGGCGTGTCCAAAGCCAGCCTGGAAGAGTTGGTGTCGGGGCTGCGCTCCACATCGCCGTTGTTCCTGGGTGCGCGCGTGGGCAAGTCGTCCAAGACATCCACCCAGTTGGTGCTTGATCTGGCCAAGTCGGCCCATATCGTCAGCCGCAACCACGAAAGTCCGCCCGATCAGCAGCAGCGTCTGGTGTTTGTACTCGATGCAGGCACAGCCGAAGAGGCGGCAGCCCGCATTGCGCAGTCGCAACAAGCTGAAAAGATTCTCCAGGCCCAAGCCGCTGCCGAGCCCCTGGGCACCATTCGCCCGATCCGTCCGCTCAGTCTGGGCACCGCAGCCACAAACCGGCAGGCCCGTACGGCGGCGATTTCCGGCGATCTCGACTTGCTCCAGTTCATGGACAAGGCCCTGTCTTCCGACAGCAAGTACCTTGCCGCACGGGCCAGTTACGAAGCCACCTCGGAAAGCGTGCCCCAGGCCAGGGCGGGTCTCTTGCCCACGGCCACATTTGATTACCAGCGCACCAATACGCACCAGGATGCACTGAGTACCGCTCCTGGCTCTACTCTGACCACCCGCGCCTATCCGATCCGGGCCAACACACTGACACTCACGCAACCCATCATCAAGGTGCCCGCAGCCCTCAAGCTGCAGCAGGCCAAGATTCTTGAAAGCCAGGCTCGCGTGGGCTTGATCGCGGCAGAGCAAGACCTGATGGTCAGGGTGGCCACGGCCTACCTGAC
>JBJOKU010000087.1:0-6252 GCA_046045925.1 Pseudomonadota bacterium | reverse complement strand
GCCCGCACATCAGCGACGCGCTGTGGACCGATCTGGGCTACGCCGCCTGCTGCGGCAACCTGCTCGACGTGGCGTGGCCCGGCGTGGATGAAAGCGCACTGGTGCAAGACGAAATCGAGCTGATGCTCCAAGTCAACGGCAAGTTGCGCGGCTCGGTCACCGTGCCTGCCAGCGCCGACAAGGCCGCCATCGAAGCGGCTGCACTGGCCTGCGAGGCCTTTGCCAAGGCGGCCAACGGCGCTGCGGCCAAGAAGGTCATCGTCGTTCCCGGACGACTCGTCAACATCGTGGTGTAACTATGCAACGCAGACAGCTTCTCCAGCTCGCCGCCACCGGCTCCGTCATCGGGCTTGGCGCCCTGGGAGGCTGCGGCTTCCAGTTGCGTGGCAACTTCAACTACGCGTTCAGCAGCATCCAGATCAAGGGCAGCAATCGGCCCTCGCTGTTCATGCTGGAGTTGCAACGGGCCTTGCAAGCCGTCGATGGCATGCAGGTGTACTTTGACTTGCCGCGCAATGCGCAGCCCCAGGTGATTCTGGATGTGCTGCAAGACGTGCGCGAAAAAATCGCCGTGGGCGTGGGCGTGGCGGGCCAGGTGCGCGAGTTCCAGATCAACCAGCGCCTCAAGATTCGCCTGCGTACGCCAGAAGACAAGATGCTGATTGAAGAAGCCTCTCTCCTCCAGATGCGCCAGATCAGCTACACCGAGAGCGCGGCCCTCGCCAAGGAGGCCGAGGAAACCATGCTCAACCGCGACATGCAAAGTGACCTGGTGGTGCAAGTCATGCGCCGTCTGGCCTCGATCAAGTCGCTCTGAACCGCAAACCACCCAGCCACGTTCGCACAGCCTCGACATGCTGCGTCTTGTGCTCGACACCAATGTGGTGCTGGACCTGCTGGTGTTCAACGAGCCCGCTCACGCCGCGCAGATTGAGCCCCTGCGCCGGGCGTTGCGCGAAGGTGCTGCGCAGTGGCTGGCCACCCCCGCCATGCGCAGCGAACTGGCGCGTGTGCTGCACTACCCCAAGCTTGCCCCGCGTGTGGCGTTTTACGGCTGCACCGCTGAGAGCGTGCTGCGCGACTTTGACAATCTGGCCCTCATCTGTGAGCCAGCAGTGCGCATTGCGTTCGCCTGCAAGGATGCCGACGATCAAATCTTTGCCGATCTCGCGGTGGCACACGGCGCAGATTTGCTCAGCAAGGACGACGCACTGCTCAGCATGAAAAAGCGGCTCGCCACATTGGGTGCTTCGGTCTGGACGCCTGACGCTTTCATCCAGTCCGGCCTGCTTGCCGCGCCACCTCAGTGAGGCTTCAAGACAAACGACGCGCCGCTCACATGCGGCCAGTAGAACTTGAACACGTTGTGCATGCTCTCGGGCAGTACTGGCTGCAACAGCTCTCCCGGCTTGAGGTGCGGCAGCATGTTCACCATCAGCCGCGTCTTGCCGTCGCCATCGCGCTTGACGATGTGCGAGAGCGTCACTTCTGAAGGATGCTGGAGGCCTGCGGCTTGCAGCAATTCTTTCAGCGCCTTCAAGGTGTTCTGGTGGAAATTGAACACGCGCGTGGCCTTGTCGGGCACCACCAGTGCCTGCTGGCGCACCGGGTCTTGCGTGGTCACACCTGTGGGGCAGTGGCCGGTGTGGCAAGTCTGGGCCTGGATGCAACCCAGCGAAAACATGAAGCCGCGTGCTGAGTTGCACCAGTCGGCCCCCAGCGCAAACATGCGCACCATGTCAAACGCGCTCACCACCTTGCCCGCGTAGCCGAGCTTGATGCGATCGCGCAGGTTCACGCCCACCAGCGTGTTGTGCACGAGACGCAGGCCTTCTTGCAACGGTGCGCCCACATGGTCGGTGAATTCCAGTGGTGCAGCACCTGTGCCGCCCTCAGCGCCATCGACCACGATGAAGTCGGGTGTGATGCCAGTCTCCAGCATGGCCTTGACCATGGCAAACCACTCCCACGGATGCCCCATGCAGAACTTGAAACCCACCGGCTTGCCGCCTGAGAGTTCACGCAAACGGGCGATGAACTGCATCATCTCCACCGGCGTTGAAAACGCGCTGTGGGACGCTGGCGAAACGCAGTCCACCCCCTCGGGCACGCCACGCGCTTGGGCAATCTCGGACGTGACCTTGGGGCCGGGCAGCACGCCGCCGTGCCCCGGTTTCGCGCCTTGGCTGAGCTTGATCTCGATCATCTTCACTTGCCCGGCCTTCGCGTTGGCGGCAAACTTGTCGGCATCAAACTGGCCTGCCTCGTTGCGGCAACCAAAGTAGCCCGAACCGATCTCCCAGATCAGGTCGCCGCCATGCTGGCGGTGGTGCACGGAGATCGAGCCTTCACCCGTGTCGTGCGCGAAGCCGCCCCTTTGCGCACCACTGTTGAGGGCCAGGATGGCGTTGGCCGACAAGGCACCAAAACTCATGGCCGAAATGTTGAACACGCTCGCGCTGTAGGGCTGGCTGCATTGCCCTGCGCCGATGGTGATGCGGAAGTCGTGCGTGTCAATGGCGCTGGGCATGACCGAGTGATTGATCCACTCGTAGCCCTGCGCCGTCACGTCGAGTTGCGTGCCAAAGGGGCGCTTGTCGCTCTCGGTCTTGGCTCGCTGGTACACCAGCCCCCGCTGCGCCCGCGAGAACGGCATGGCTTCGGTGTCGCTCTCCAGAAAATACTGGCGCATCTCAGGGCGCACATATTCGAGCATGTAACGCACATGGCCGATCACGGGGTAATTGCGCAGCACGGCCCTGCGGGTTTGGCGCAGATCGTAAAAACCCAGTGCAGTGAGCGCAGCAAACACCAGCAGCCAGAACGCGCTCATCTTGAAGATCAGATACAGCGGCAGCCACAGCACGGTGGCCAGCGCGCAAAACACCCACGCCGTGTAGCGCACGGGGTAGTAACGATTCAGGAACTCGATCATGCTGTCTCCTCATGCCCGAGGCGCAACTCGAACAGTGCGCCTGCTGCTTTATAGGTCGCCGCAGCCATGCTTGGGCTTACAGCCCGGCACACAACCCTGTGCAATTCAGTCACGCATGAAGCCAAGCAGCAACTCCGCAACCTGTTGCGGGCACTCTTCGGGCAGGTAGTGGCCGCAGGGCAGGGTCTGACCGCTCACGCGGCCTGCGCATTGCGCCTGCCACAAGTCGATCGGTTTGAAGTGCCGGTTCACCACGCCGCGCTCGCCCCACAGCGCCAGCATGTCGCAGGCCACCTTCTCGCCCCGCTCACGCGAGAGGCGATCGTGCGCCAGATCGATACCGGCGGCGGCGCGGTAGTCTTCGCACATGGTGTGAACCGCCTCGGGCGTGAAGCAGCGCTCGTACTCTGCTAGTGCTTCAGCCTCGAAGATGCCCAAGCCCGAGTTGCCCCAGCCGCCAATCTTCTTGTGCAAATAGAAAATGGGATCGGCGCCGATCATGCGCTCGGGCAGGGGCGCGGGCTGGATGAGGTGGAACCAGTGGTAGTAGGCCCGCGCGAAATCCATGTTGGTGGCGGCGTACATGTCGAGCGTGGGCGCGATGTCGAGCACGCATAGCTTCTTGACGCACTGCGGGTGATCGAGCGCCAAGCGGTGCGACACGCGTCCGCCGCGATCATGGCCGCACAGGAAGAAGCGCTCATGCCCCAGCGCACGCATCAGGCTCACCATGTCGACGGCCATCACGCGCTTGCTCATTTGCAGGTGCTCCGGCTCGTCGGCAGGCTTGAACGAATCGCCATAGCCACGCAAGTCGGGCATGACCATGAAAAAGTCGTCTTGCAGGCGTTGCGCCACACGCCACCACAGCACATGGCTTTGCGGAAATCCATGCAGCAACAACAGTGCGGGCGCACCCGCGCGGCCATGCGTGCGGTAGGCCAGGTGACCACCCGCTGGAAGGCCGAAGGTGTGCATGGGCAGGTTGTGAATGGACATGCTCACCTTCGTCTGTGGTTACTGTTTGCTGGCTACTGGCTTGGGCGCGCGTTCGAAAAGCGGCAACACCTTGGGAAGATTTTTCTCGATGTCTTCGATGCGCGCGTGCCCTGATGGGTGGGTCGAGAGCCACTGCGGCGGTGCGCCCTTGCTGCTGGCGCTCATCTTCTGCCACAGCGTCACCCCGGCACGCGGATCGTATCCAGCCCGTGCCGCAAGCTCCATGCCCACCAGATCAGCTTCACTCTCATCTTCACGGCTGAATTTGAGCGTGAGCAGTTGGGCTCCGTAGCCCGTCAGCGTCTGGCCCACTTGCCCCAAACCCAGTACAGAACTGAGCAAGTTCGCCCCGATGCTGGTTGCCGCCTGCTTGCCCATGCGCTCCCGGGCGTGCTCACGCAAGGCGTGGGCAATTTCATGCCCCATGATCATGGCGACTTCATCGTCGGTGAGCTTGAGGTTGTCAAGAATGCCTGTATAGAAGGCAATCTTGCCGCCTGGCATGCAATAGGCATTGATTTGTGTGCTGCCAATCAGGTTGACTTCCCACTTCCACTCGCGGGCGCGGGGATTCCATTCGTAACTCAGCGGAATGATGCGTGCAGCAATGGCGCGAAGTCGAATCAGTTGCGGGTAGTTTGGCGGAGCCAAGGCTTTCTTGCTGGCGGCGTGCTGCAATTGCTTGCGGTACTCCTGATCAGCTCCGGCTTCGACATCCTTGGCGGGAACCAGACGCGTGAATTTGGAGCTTTGCCCCACTTCAACGCCGTCACGGGCTTGCACGGGCACGAGCAAACCCACCCCCAGCACCGTAGCGACCACGCCACGCGAGAGCCAACTGCAGGCCATGCGGGGGCCACTCATTTGATTGAATCGTTTCATCACAAACCCTCTAAGATGCGGCCATGAGTCAAGCCACGCCAGACCACAACGCCGCAAACGCCCAACGCGCCGACTGGCGGGGCTGGGCCGAATCGCTCAAAGTCTATACCGAACCCGCCACCCTGCGCATGCTGGTGCTGGGATTCTCGGCCGGACTGCCCCTGCTGCTGGTGCTGGGCACCCTGGGCTTCTGGTTGCGCAAAGCCGGCATTGATCGCAGCACCATCGGCCACCTGAGCTGGGTGGGGCTGGCCTATGGTTTCAAGTGGGCCTGGGCCCCGCTGGTAGATCGCCTGCCCCTGCCCCTGCTCACCCGTCTGCTGGGGCGGCGGCGCTCGTGGCTTCTGCTCTCGCAGGCTGGCATTGCCTGCGGGTTGGCGGGCATGGCCATGTCTGATCCGCAACAGTCGTTGCAGGGCATTGTCTGGTGTGCGCTCCTGGTGGCATTTTGCTCGGCCACGCAGGACATTGCGCTGGATGCCTATCGCATTGAGTCGGCGCCCGCACAAGCGCAAGCGGCCCTGGCGGCGGCCTACCAAACGGGCTATCGTGTGGCCATGATCTGGGCGGGTGCGGGGGTGCTGTGGATCGTGTCGTGGCTTGCTGTCGACACAACCTATTCGGTGGATGCGTGGCGCACAGCCTACTGGGTGATGGCCGCCTCGGTGGGCGTGGGCATGTTGATGACACTCTTTGCCCCCGAGCCGCCCAGGCCCGATCTGCCACCCGCACGCACTCCGGCACAGTGGATCAACGCCGCACTCGTGCAGCCATTCGCTGAATTTTTCTCGCGCCACGGCTGGCATGCCGCGCTGATCCTGGCCCTGATTGCGGTGTACCGCATCAGCGATGTGGTCATGGGCATCATGGCCAACCCGTTTTATGTGGACATGGGCTACACCGAAGGCGAGGTGGCCACCGTGACCAAGGTCTATGGGGTGATCATGACGCTGGTGGGCGCTTTCATCGGTGGCGTGATGTCCATGCGCTGGGGCGTGATGCGCGTGCTCATGCTGGGCGCAGTGCTGAGCGCCGCAAGCAACCTGCTCTTTGCCTGGCTGGGCACGGCGGGCCACGATGTGACGGCACTCATTGCGGTGGTGAGCGCCGACAACCTCAGCTCGGGCATTGCCTCGGCTGCGTTCATCGCCTACCTGTCTAGCCTCACGCACATCCAGTACTCGGCTACGCAGTACGCACTGTTCAGCTCACTCATGCTGATGCTGCCCAAGGCGCTGGCCGGTTTTTCGGGCGACTTCGTGGAGCACTTTGGCTACAGCCATTTCTTTGTGAGCAGCGCCCTGCTGGGCGTGCCGGTGATGCTGCTGGTGATGCTTGCGGCGAGGGCCAAACCGCCTTCGTCACCCCATTGAATGGCAACAGGCAAAGACGGCGCCAAGCCTTACTTGATCCAGAGCCTCAAGCCGTCCCAGAGG
>JBJOKU010000086.1:0-6283 GCA_046045925.1 Pseudomonadota bacterium | reverse complement strand
GTGGGATAGAGCAAGCGGCCACTCAGCACTTCGACTTGGGGTAGCAAGCGCAGCAAGACGTGCTCCATCACGGGGTCGCCCCAGAAAGCGGGCGTGCCAGGCACCTGGGAGTCCGATTCTGCTGGCATCAGCGATTTGCTCACCAGATACCGGTGGAGGAATCCGAGCAAGGGCTCTTCAAGCAGGTGCGGCACCAGCCAATGCCCTTGCGACCACAGCGCTGCCGACGAGACGTTGTTCATGCCGGTACTTTATCCAGAATTACCGTGGGCCGGATTTGGCCAACACCCAGCAATTCACCGAAAAGCGTGAATCATGGAACCGGCCAGAAGCACAGCGCACAGGCAGCACTTCATGCGGCATCCATGACGGGAACACGATGGCTGTGTCTTGCTCCGGAACAAGCGTGAGGAAATCTTCACCCGATGCCTTGGTCAACCCCATGCCGGGGTAGAGCTTCAATTCACCGCCCGCATAGTTTTTTGTGGCCCCATGAAAGTAGTACACCAGCGTGAGAACGCGGTCAAAGCCATTGGTGCGCTCTTCGCTCGTAAACGTATCGATGTGCCGTTTGTAAACCCCGCCATCGGGGTGCGAAACAATTTCAAGTTCGCACGAATCTGCCGAGAACGGCGAAAGACCGAGTGAATCAGCCCAGCGCGATGCGCCCGCCAAGGCCAAACGGTTGAACAAGACCGAATACGCCCCCAAATCCTTGAACCGGAAAGAGTGGCGGTAAGTCACATCCACATTCTCATCGTCCACGCCCATGCCGGTTTGGGAAAAATGCGCTTGCCGGGACAGGGCGTACTGGTACAGATTGCGGCTGGCCTCCTCACCCAGAAAACCCTGCAACTTCAAGCAGTCCATCAATCGCCTTTCTTCCTCAGGTGCCGGGTGAGCTCATCTGCACCCAAGCGCTCAGGCCAGTGATACCTTGGCAAACTTGCGCTTGCCGACCTGCACTACATAGGTTCCGGCGCTCAACTTCAATGCTTTGTCGCTCACCACATTGGAGTCCACACGCACGCCACCGCCCTCAATCAGGCGGTTGGCTTCAGAGGTCGAAGGCGCCAGCCCCGCTGCCTTGAGCAACGCCCCAACCCCCATGGGCGCTCCCGTGAGCGCGACTTCAGGAATGTCGTCCGGCACGCCACCTTTGCTGCGGTTGATGAAGTCCTGCTCGGCGGCATCGGCAGCAGCGGCGCTGTGAAAGCGGGCCGTGATTTCCTTGGCCAGCATCACCTTGGCGTCTTTGGGGTTGCGACCGCCTTCAACCTCGGCCTTGAGCGCGGCAATCTCGGCCAGCGACTTGAATGACAAGAGCGTGAACCAGTCCCACATCAGCGTGTCCGAGATCGACAGCACCTTGGCAAACATGCTGTTGGCGTCTTCGGTGATACCAATGTAGTTGTTCTTGGACTTGGACATCTTGTCCACGCCGTCCAGGCCCACCAAGAGCGGCATGGTCAGAATGCACTGCGGCTCCTGGCCGTATTCGGCTTGCAGGTGGCGGCCCATGAGCAGGTTGAACTTCTGGTCGGTGCCGCCCAGCTCCAAGTCGCTCTTCAAAGCCACGGAGTCGTAGCCCTGCATCAGCGGGTAGAGGAATTCGTGCACGCTGATCGACTGCCCGCCATGAAAGCGTTTGTGGAAGTCGTCGCGCTCCATCATGCGCGCCACGGTGTAGCGGCTGGCCAGCTGGATCATGCCGCGCGCACCCAGCGGATCGCACCATTCGCTGTTGTAGCGAATTTCGGTTTTGGCCGGGTCGAGCACCAGCGAGGCCTGCTTGTAATAGGTTTCGGCGTTGAGCTTGATCTGCTCGGCGGTGAGCGGCGGGCGGGTACTGTTGCGGCCAGACGGGTCGCCAATCATGCTGGTGAAGTCACCAATCAAAAAGATCACGGTATGGCCCAGATCTTGCAACTGACGCATCTTGTTGAGCACCACGGTGTGGCCGAGGTGGATGTCGGGAGCCGTAGGGTCCAGCCCCAGCTTGATGCGCAGGGGCTGACCGGTCGCCTCAGAGCGCTGGAGTTTCTTGACCCAGTCTTCTTTGGGAAGCAATTCCTCACATCCACGCAAAGAAACGGCCAATCCTTGCTGGACGGTCTCGCTGAGGGCCTCGGTTTGACCCGGAACGGGTGCTGCAACTGCTTGATTCATAGGGTTTTTTCTACATGTTTTGCGAGCTGTTTGTTGGGTACAATGCCCATCCTTTTTGCGCCGCACGAAGCACCGGCATTTTAGTCGGCAGCGGCAGGGCCCGGTTGGTTCGGGTCGTTGCTTGACCCGAGGTTTGACTTGCCTGCACCAATTGTTACTGCCGCCTTTGAAATCGCTGCCCAAATCCAGGGCACGGTGCGCCATGTGGTGCGAGCTTACCCACGCCGCATCACGGCAGGCATCGCTGTGGTGCTGATGGGGGCCGGGGCGACCGCATTTGGTGTTGCCCCCCTGCTGCCCGATGCCGAAAAAATTCCGCAGCGCCTGGTTGAAGAGATCGCTCAGCCCAAGGACCTCGACAAGCAGGTGCTCTCGCTCCAGGCCCACAGCTTCTCGCTCTATCGTACTGACACCATCAACGCCAGCGACACGCCTGACAGCCTGATGCGCCGGTTGGGCGTAAACGACAGTGCGGCGCTGAACCATCTGCGCTCCGACAGCCAAAGCCGGGTTCTCTGGGGACGCGGTGGCCGCATGGTCAGCGCCACTGTCAATGACCAGCACATGCTGCAAGAGCTGGTGGTTCGCTGGGCTCCCGAAGACAGCACCACCTTCAACCGGCTGGTGGTCACCCGCATCAACGCCGGTTTCCAGACCCGCATGGAAACGGGCGAACTGAAGGCGAACGTGGCAATCGCCACAGGCACCATCCGCACCTCGCTGTTTGCCGCCACTGACGAAGCCCGCATTCCCGATGCCGTGGCCATGCAACTGGTCCGCCTGTTTGAAGGCGATGTCGATTTCCACCGCGGCATGCGCAAGGGCGACCGCTTCAGCCTGCAATACGAAACCCTCGAAGCCGACGGCGAAATTCTCCGCACCGGCAAGGTCTTGTCTGCGCAAATGAGCAACGCAGGCACCACCTACAGCGCCATGTGGTTCGACTTGGGCGGTGGCAAGGGCGACTACTACAGCTTCGACGCGCAATCACGCAAGCGCACCTATCTGGCCTCTCCCATTGAGTTCAGCCGGGTGAGCAGTGGCTTTGCCATGCGCATGCACCCGATCCACAAAGTCTGGAAAAAGCACCTCGGTGTTGACTACGCCGCAGCCGCCGGTACGCCCGTGCGCGCCATTGGTGAGGGCGTGGTGGTCAATGCAGGCTGGAACGCATCGGGCTATGGCAACGTGGTTGAAATCCGCCACCGCAATGGCAGCCACACCACGCTTTACGCCCACCTGAGCAAAGTGAGTGTCAAGCGCGGCCAGAACATCAGTCAGGGCACCGTGATTGGCAACGTCGGATCAACTGGTTGGAGCACAGGCCCGCACCTCCACTTTGAATTCCGCGTCAACGGTGTTCACCAAGACCCCTTGCGACTTGTCAAAGCCAAGGAAACCATCCCGCTTCCCTTGGCTGCCCGCCCCGCTTTCGACAAGCAAGTCAAAGAAGCCCGCCTGAGCATGGAGCAACTGGCCTCCTACGTCCCCAGTCGGGCGCAGTGAGCCCGAAACGGGGCTTGTCAGGGTGCCGGGAGTTCAGCAGTGAAAAAAATTCGTGTTGTTACGGCCACCCGTGAGAGTATGGAGAACTTCCGTACCAGAACGGCCACGGGACAATCGCTCAGCTTCTGCCCACCAGACAGTGCGACCGAAGCACGCATCTACCCCAACAATCAACGGGGACTCGCCAGCATCTACAACGAAGAAATCGAGAACGCCAAGGATGATCCGGCCATTCTGGTTTTCATTCATGATGATGTCTGGTTGCTGGATCATTTCTGGCCTGAGCGCGTACGGAGTGCTTTGGATCATTTCGACGTTGTGGGTCTGGTCGGCAGCAAGAGGCGGCTACCAAACCAGCCCAGTTGGTTTTTCCATGACACATCATTCACTGTCGATCGAACTCACTTGAGTGGGGTCATTGCAGAGGGAAAGTCGCTCCCGCAAGATAACGTGTCTTACTTTGGACCCTCCGGAGTAGAGGTTATGTTACTGGACGGTGTCATGCTTTGGGCCGACAGTGAAGACCTGCATGAGACCGGATTGAGATTCGACGAGCAGTTCCGGTTTCATCACTACGACATGGACTTCTGCCGTTCGGCTGAAAAAATGGGGCTGCGCATGGGCACATGGCCCTTGTCCGTCATGCACCAGAGTGGTGGCAGCTTCAACTCCCCCTCCTGGCGTTTGTCATATGAAAAATATCTGCTCAAGTGGGGCGAGTAGATTCGGCTTTCATGAGCAGGTGCACGTGCACTGAACCGGCCTTGAGTTGGCGGCCCGGCACAAGCCCGGTTCCTTCAAGCCATTTTTCTTCCAGCGGCCTGTCTGCCTCAAGGTAAATGGCTCCGTCCGGTTTCAACACCCTTGCTGCGGCCAGCAGCGCCTTGTCAAACAAATTGGCTGCATAGGGCGGGTCCAGAAAAATCAGATCAAAGCCTTGTGTCGGCAGTTGAGCCATGAGTGCCAGCGCATCCCCTCTGCGTACTTGCACTTGCGAAGCCTTCAGTCGCTCCGCGTTGGCCGCCAGTTGCTTGGCAGCCTGCGCATCTTGCTCTACCAGCAGTACCTCTTGCGCCCCTCTGGAAGCAGCCTCCATACCCAGTGCACCCGTACCTGCAAAGGCATCGAGCACGCGCCAGCCCGTCAGGTCTTGCCCCAACCAATTGAAGAGCGTCTCTCTCACACGGTCGGGTGTGGGGCGCAGGCCCGGTTTGTCGAGCACGGGCAGCTTGCTGCGCCTCCAGATGCCGCCAATGATGCGCACCTCGTGCGGTACACGAGACGCAGTATCGGGTCTTTGCGAACCACGCGGTACCGGCTTGCCCGCAGTTGCTTTTGCGGTGGCCTTGTTCGCTGGAAACTGGTGTGCACTCAAGGCTTGGCCCCGCCCACCACCACCGTCACCATGCGATCGGGTTGCAGCTTGCGCTGCATGGCCGCACGGATGTCGGCCACCGTGAGTTTTTCAATCTGCGCGGTCCAGGTGTCGAGGTAATTCAGGGGCAGGCTGTTCCAGGCGATGTTCGATACGTTGTCCAGCAGCTTGCGGTTGGTATCAATGCGCAGGGCAAAGCCACCGATGAGGTTGTCTTTCGCAGCCTGGAGTTCTTTGTCGGTGGGGCCGTTCTTCACAAACTCGGCCACCACCTCTTGGCTGATCCGGACGGCCTCGGCGGCCTGGCTGGGTTTGGTCTGCAAACCGAGCGTGAAGGCTCCGGCATGGAGGCCGGGGGCGAAGTAGCTGTAGACGCTGTAGCTCAAGCCCCGCTTTTCGCGCACTTGCTCCGTCAGGCGAGAGGTGAATCCGCCTCCGCCCAGGATGTGATTGCCGACGATGAGGGCGAAGAAATCGGGGTCACTGCGCTTGTACCCGGGCTGGCCGATGAGCACATGGGCCTGGGCGGATTCAAAGGGCAAGTAGGCTTGCGATGCCCCGGCCAATGGACGCACCTCACTCACGGGGGCGGCATCCAGCGCCCGCGCTGCGGCCCCGCAGTCCTGGGCGTGCAGCACCGAGCCCTGGGCATCTGCCAGAGAGAACAATTGGCGCACCATGTCGTCGGCCTGTGCGCGCGTGACAGCGCCCACGATGGTCACCTTGGCCCGGCAGGGCAAGACGCTTTGCCGGTAACGCGCCTGCATGTGTGCAGGCGTGAGTTGCGCCCAGGTGGCAGGCGTGGATTCGCGGCCATAAGGGTGGTCACCATACACACGTCGCGCAAACTCGCGGGCCGCCAGAGTGCCGGGCTTGGTGTTGGACTCTTTCCAGTCGGCTTCCAGTCGCAGGCGCTCACGCTGCCAGACCTGGGGCGGGAAACTGGGGGCCGCCAGTTGGCGCGCGGCCAGGGCCAGCGCCTTGGGCAGCACATCGGGGTCGGTGATGCTGCGCAAGGAAAAGCTCAGTCTGTCATTGCTGGCACCAGCACCAAAGCTGGCGCCCAGATCAGCCCAGGCATCTGACAGCGCGTTTTCGTCGAGCGCAGGCTCGTTGCCCACGGCGGAAATGCCCTTGGATGCCATGCCGGCCATCACCGAAATGAGGCCCGGCAAATCGGCCGGGTCGCGGCGCGAGCCCGCGTCGAAATCCATCTGCACATCGACCATGGGA